>JAWWBV010000001.1:0-31702 GCA_033720795.1 Halomonas sp.
GAAGTCCACGGCGCGGGAAATGTCGGTCACGGTGATGACCAGGTGGTCCAGACCTGACAGCATGCATGTCTCCTCGGAATGATGGCCTGGCAAGAGAATACGATGATGCTGATCTGTCCGCTATGCGCGTCGGTCGATACCACGCCCTTCCACCGCGACGCCCGGCGCGACTATCAGCGCTGCGGGCGTTGCGCGCTGGTCTTCGTGCCGCCGGGCCAGCGCCTCGGGCCCGCGGCGGAGCGAGCGGTCTATGACCAGCACGAGAACTCCCCCGACGACCCCGGCTATCGGCGCTTCCTCTCGCGGCTATACGACCCGCTGCGCGAAAGGCTTGCGCCAGGGGCGTCCGGGCTCGACTTCGGCGCGGGGCCGGGGCCGACCCTCTCGGTGATGTTCGAGGAGGCCGGCCATCCGATGGCGATCTATGACCCCTTCTACGCGCCGGACGTCTCGGTCCTCGAGCGTCGCTATGCGTTCATCACCGCCACCGAGGTGGTGGAGCACCTCTTCGCCCCCGGCGAGGAGCTCGACCGGCTGGTCGACCGACTCGAACCGGGCGGCTGGCTGGGGCTGATGACCAAGCGCGTCACCACCCCCGAGGCCTTCGTCGGCTGGCACTACATCCTCGATCCCACCCACGTCTGCTTCTTCAGCGAGGCGACCTTTCGCTGGCTGGCCGACGAGTTCGAGATGAACGTCGAGCTTCCCACCGCGGATGTGGTGTTGCTGCAGCGCCGCTGACGTTTAGCGGCGGTCCAGGCTTTACTCGTGACACGGTTAAATAGTTAACGTTAATAAAGATGGCTAATTTTTTTATTCGTTAACGAATTATTAGTTGATCGATAAAGGCTTCCTTGCCCCTCGGCGTGCACCGTGTGCTGTGCACGCCATGCCAATCGACAGTGCACCCTGCGACAAACGCTTCCCATGGCTTTCTGCCTAAGGTGGGTGGGTACCGGTCAGCGACGTGAGTGCGAAGAGAGTTCAAGAATAATTACTGCACACTCGACATGGCCTTGCTCGGAATTCCATTCGCCACTCCCCATGTGAGTTTTATGCAATATAAGCATGCATAACGAAGGGCATACAATAACAATGGAGAACACGATGAAAGAAACCACTAATAGTGAGGCTCAAGACCTCGATTTTTCTGAACGCCCCGTGCCGGAAGAGGGCAGGATGCCGCGTATCAATCTGATGATGGCCTGGTGGGCGGTATGTAGTGCGATCTTCTATATGGTGGTGGCGGCTGCCATGGCGCGCACTTATGGAACTGCCAACGCCCTGTTGGGTATTGCCTTGACGGTGATTGCCTATGGCCTGATCAATGGCATCATCAGCCGTTACTCCATGAAAACGGGGTTGACCGTTGCGCTTTTCTCGAAAGTGCTTTTCGGCCACTTCGGTGCCGTCGTGGCTACGCTGATATTCTTTGCAACCGCCCTCTACTACGCGGTGTTTGAAGGTTATGTCATGGCACTGGTGCTGTCGGAGTGGAGTGGAAGCCTCTCCATGCCGTTGGCCACGGCGATCGTGGTTATATTCGGTGTCGCCTTGATATTCGGCAGCGTGCAACACTGGCTGGATAAGTTTAATGGCGTGCTGTTGCCAGTCTATGTGATCGGCATGCTGGTTGCGGTTGGCATGGCAGTGGCGGAGTTCGGTTATCCGTCGGGCTGGTTGACCCGTGTGCCGGAAGGCGGTGCTTCCCCCTGGGGCTGGCTGCACACCTTTGCCTACTATATGGGCGTCTGGGTGCTGATGATGTTCACCTTCGACTATGCACGCTTTGGACGCAAGAAGGACTCGGGGTTTCATGCCCGCATCACCTTCGGGGTTCCCTTCTATGCCATGACCTTCCTGTTCAGCGGTGTTGTCGGCATCCTTCTCGACTCAATGATCCCCACGGATGGGCTGTCCGAGGCCTCCATCGTCCTGGGCCTGCTTGAGCTGATGGGGGTTGGGGGGCTGCTGCTGGTCTGGGTGACCCAGAGCCGTATCAACACGGCCAACTTCTATCTCGCGACCGTCAACTTCGAATCCTTTGTTCGCAAGGTGACGGGTATTCGCCTGTCCAAGGTGCTGGCGGGCTGCCTGATAGGCGTGATCGCTTATGTGTTGATGATGGCAGATGTCTTCTCCTACATTCTTCAGGCCCTGGCCTATCAGGGAGTCTTCGTGGTGGCGTGGGTGGGAGTCGCTCTGGCGCACATTCTGTCCCGCACCTATCAGGACCGCTTCAATGGCCATGTGGAACTGGACAATGCCTATATCCCTGCCTTCAACCCCTGTGGGCTGATGGCCTGGTGCGGAGCCGCGCTGCTCGGCATCGTGATCATGCAACTTCCTTCTTTGTCCGGGTTCTCCGCGCCGGCCACCTTCCTGTGTGCCTACGTGACCTATGCGCTGGGCCTGCGTATCGCAAAGGCGGAGTGGTACGTGGCCAGCCTCAAGTAGTTATCGAATCGGTCGCGGCTGAATCCTCCAGGATTGAGTCAGTCGCGACGGTTCACCACCCGACTACAGCAACTTGACCCAAGGTAGTCGCTCTTTTCGCCGCAATAGAAGTTAAATAAACAACCAGCGCTAACAATAGTCGCAACAACGAAAGCCGCTACAACAATATCGGTAACAACAAGAGAGGAAGCACTATGTCCAAGTTGAGAGTCGCCGTAGATGCCGGCGGAACCTTTACCGACGTCTGTATCTATCATGAAGATACTCAGGAATTCCGCGTCACCAAGGTTCCCTCTACGCCAAGTAACCCCAAGCAGGCCGTGATCGATGGGGTGCGGCGTGGCGAGATCGACCTGTCGGACGTGGACCTGTTCTTCCACGGCACCACCGTTGCCACCAATGCGCTGATCACCCGTCGCTTCCCCAAGGCGGCACTGGTCACCACCAAGGGCTTTCGCGATGTGATCGAGATTCGCGACGGCACCAAGGATAACCTCTGGGATGCCTACGAGGACGTGAGCGGGCCCTACATCCGCCGTCGCGATCGTTTCGAGGTCACCGAGCGCGTCGACTATGCCGGTGAGGTGGTGACCCCGCTGGACGAGGAGGAGGCCCGCATCCTGGCCCGCAAGCTCAAGCGGCGTGGCGCCACCACGGTGGCGGTGTGCTTCATCAACTCCTATGCCAACGCCGGGAACGAGAAGCGCATGCGGGAGATCCTCGAGGAGGAGATTCCCGAGGCCAGCGTCTCGACGTCATCGGACATCCTGCCCGAGATATTCGAGCATGACCGTTTCAATACCGCGGTGGCGAATACGGTACTGGGCCCGCTGGTGTCGGACTACGTCAAGCAGCTCGACGATGAGTTGAGCGCGGGCGGCTACGATAACGACCTGTTGCTGCTGCACTCCGGCGGTGGCTCGATGACGCCGGCCATGGCGAAGCACTTCCCAGTCCGTCTGGCGGCATCCGGTATCGCCGCGGGGGCGATCGCCGCCAAGCATATCGCCGAGCAGTGCGGTTATCAGAATGCTGTCGGGCTGGATATGGGGGGCACCTCCACCGATATCTCGCTGATCCATGACGGTGAGCTGCGCGTGACCAAGCAGTGGGGAGTGGAGTATGGCCACCCCATCGTCTTCCCGAGCATCGAGGTGCTGACCGTCGGTGCCGGCGGCGGCTCGCTGGCGCATATCGATATCGCCGGCGCCCTGCGCAATGGCCCGCAGTCCGCGGGTGCCGACCCCGGTCCGGCCTGCTACGAGCGCGGCGGCACGGAGCCTACCAATACGGATGCCAACCTGGCGCTGAACCGTCTGGGCACCGTCCTTGCCGGCGGCGCGCTCGAGCTGAACCGGGACAAGGCGACCCAGGTCATCGAAGAACGTGTCGGTCAGCCGTTGTCGCTGGATACGGCAGAGGCGGCTCAGGCGGTCATCAAGGTGGCGAATGCCAACATGGCCGATGCGGTGCGGCTGGTGTCGATCCGCCGTGGCCTGGACCCGCGTGACTTCGCCCTGATCGCCTTTGGCGGTGCCGGTGCCCTGCACGGTGCCGAGGTGGCCAAGGAGCTGGGCATCCCGTCGGTGATCGTGCCCCCCAACCCCGGGGTGACCTCGGCGATGGGGTGTCTGCTGGTGGATATCCAGCACGACCTCTCGATGATGTACACCGCGGCGGCGGACAGTGCCGACCTGGAAGACCTCGACCGCCAGTTCCGGTCACTGGAGGACGAGGCGGTGGACCGGCTGCGCCATGAAGGCGTCGCCGATGCCGATGTGGTCCTGCAGCGTGGCATCTCCATGCGCTATCAGGGGCAGTGGCGCTCCCTGCAGGTCGCGATGGGCAGCGGCGACGCATCACTCGAGGATGCCATCGAGATGTTCCACCAGGAGCATGAGCGGCAGTTCTCCTTCCGTCAGAATGCGCTCCCCGTCGAGATCTACCAGCTTCACCTGCGTGCCGTGGGCAAGACGCCCAAGCCGGCGTTTCCGCGGAGCGAGCGGCAGCCCGGTGCTCAGGCAGAGCCGCATGCGCACCGTGAGGTGTACTTCGAGGGGCAGTGGCACCAGACGCCGGTCTACGACCGGGCAACCCTGCCGGTAGGGTTCGAGTTCTCCGGTCCCGCCATCATCGATCAGCTGGACTCCACCACCGTGGTACCGCCCGATACGGTGGCATCGATCGATGAGTGGAAGAATATTCGCATTCAACTGATTCAGTCGGGAGAGGAAGCATGAACATGGCACACACTAACAAGGGTAACGCTCTCGATCCGGTCACCTTCGAAGTCCTCAAGAATGCCTTCGCCACGAGCGTCGACTTGATGAGCGAGCAGATCCTGCGCACCTGCTACTCGTTCGTCATCTATTCGCGCGACTTCTCCTCCGCGCTATGCGATGCCGAGGGCAACACGGTCATGCAGGGCAGCGGGGACATCGCGGTGCACGTCGGCACCCTGCATTTCCAGTGCAAGGCGGTACTCGAGGAGTTTTCAGGCGATATTCACCCCGGTGATGTCTTTGCCATCAACGACCCCTATCGTGGCGGCACGCACCTCAACGACGTCAGCTTCATTCGTCCGATCTTTTCCGAAGGGGAGATCATCGGCTTTGCCCAGAACAAGGGGCACTGGGCGGATATCGGCGGCAGTGTACCGGGATCCTTCGACGTCAACGCCAGCACCCACTTCAGCGAGGGGCTTCGCATCACGCCGGTGCGTGTCTGGCGCGAAGGCGTCTTCCTGCACGATGTCGCCCAACTGCTGGTGTCCAATACTCGCGCCCCGGCTCAGGCCCTGGGGGATCTGCAGGCCCAGGCAGAAGCCACGGCCGTGTGTGAGCGTGAGGTCCTGCGCCTGGTCGACAAGTATTCCAAGACCACCGTCGTGGCAGCCATGCAGGAGACCCAGGACTATGTCGAGAGGGTCGTGCTCAAGAGCCTGGCGGGGATGCCCCAGGGCGAGTGGGAGACGGTCGACTATATCGATGCCGACCCTGCGCTGGGCGAGGGGATGGTGCCCATTCGCATCAAGCTGACGCTGGATGGCAACGGCATTCACTATGATCTGTCGGGTTCGGCGCCTGCGGTCTCCACCTTTCTCAACTCCTGCTACGGGACAACCCACTCCGCCATCTATGCGGGTACCAAGACCTTCTTCCCCGACGTTCCGCTCAACTCCGGGTTCTATCGCGCGGTGACGGCCAATATCGGTGAAGAGGGTAGCGTGGTGAACGCGGGCTGGCCCCATGCGGTCACTGGCTTCTGTTCAGGTCCCTACGAGAAGGTCATGAACGGCATTTTCGAGCTGTGGAGCGGGGTGATGCCGGAGCGTGCCATGGCCTGTGCCTTCAACTTGGAGTATCTGTTGATCGGCGGGAATGATGGGCGCACCGGCAGCGGCGACTACTTCATGTGGTACGACTGGATGGCCGGCGGCTGGGGCGGGCGTCAGACCAAGGACGGCTCGTCGGCTACCTCGCCGGTGTTCGGTACCGGGCTGGCGGTTCAGCCGGTGGAAGGGCAGGAGCGACTGAACCCCGTGCTGACGATGTGTCACGAGATCAGCATGGACTCGGCCGGGCCAGGCCGCTTCCGTGGCGGCTGCGGTGTCGAGAAGGGGGGTAAGCTGACCCAGGTCGACAAGACGGTGATGAGCTACTGCTGTGACCGCGGTCGTTCGGTGACCTGGGGGTTGAATGGTGGGTTGCCCTCCGTGCCGCACGGGGTGTGGATCAACAAGGGAACGCCGGATGAGCAATACCTGGGTGCCTCCTTCTCGAACGTGACGGTACGCTCCGGAGATACCTTCACGCGACCCTCGGCGGGTGGCGGTGGCTTCGGTGACCCTTTGGAGCGCGATGCACAAGCGGTGCTGGAAGATGTGATCGATGGCTATGTGTCCGTCGAGCGCGCCGAGTGCGACTATGGCGTGGTGATCCAGATCAACGATCCCGATCTCGATGACTATGCGATCGACGCCGAGCGTACCGCCAAGGCTCGCGAGTGGATCCGGGCAAATCGACGGGAGTGGCTGCAGGCTTCCCCCGAGGACGTCGCCAGGCAGTATCGGGATGGCGAGCTGAATGTCCTGGATGTGATTCGTCGCTACGGCGTGGTGCTGGACTGGGGCACCGGCGAGCTGCTGGAGAACTCCACTCGACAGTATCGTGACTCGCTGGCCAAGCGTTCATCCAGCTACTGGACGTGATATTGCGATCGCTAACGTGAGCGGTGAGACTTCGGTAGGCTCCTGGCCTGATCAGGTCGGGCCGCCGGAGTCTCGCCTTCGTTGCAACACGCTTAGACATGGCGCGTGAACAGATAGAGGGGAATGGCATGAAAACAACGACGACAATGCCAGGAGCCGCCGAATTGCCGGGAACCGCCAGGCCGACAGGGGCCGGAAGAGCCACAAGGCCCGACACACGGTTAAGCTCCAACTCGAAGGATCGCTGGACGCAGATCATTTCCGACACTTACTTTCCATTGACGCTGAACTACGGCGGTCACAAGGAGGACGTCTTCCAGGGATCACTGAAGGTCTGGAAGGCAGCGGGTAGTGACTACTCCCTATCGCGACTCACCTCCGACAGGGCTGAGTACTCCCGATCGCGCTCGCAGATTGCCGAGGATAGTCAGGCCTCGTTTCTGGTGACGATCCCGTTACAGGCAAAGGTGTTTTTTTCCCAGCATGGAAGAAGCTTGAACTGCCCTCCGGGCCACTTCATCGTCGAACAGGGCGATGCGCCCTATCGGTTCGGCTATGCAGCGCCGAACGACATGTGGGTCTTCAAGGTACCCGAGGGGTCGATGAAGTCCCGCATTCGGCGTCCGGAACGCTATTCGCAGCACTGCTTCTCCGCCCAGCAGGGCATCGGCTGTGCCTTCGTCGAATTCCTGAAGATATGCTCGCAGCATGTGAACGACTGCAGCGTGGAAGATCAAAGCCGCCTGTTCGAGCAGGCCCTCAGCATGCTGTCGATGGTGCTGGAGCAGGACGAACGGGTGCTGAACAGCGACCAGTCGCATCTGAAGACCGCCCACCTGATGCGGATCGAGCGCTATATCTCGGCCAACCTGGGTGATCCTGAGCTGTCGCCCGCTGGCATCGCCTATTTCTGCGGCATCTCCCTGCGCTACTTGCACAAGCTCTTTGCAGGTTCGGGGTATACGGTCGGCGAATGGATACGCGCTCAGCGACTGGAGGCCGCGCATCGCGAGCTCGAGTCGCTACCCGTGGGGGTCAATATCGGCGAGGTGGCCTACCGCTGGGGGTTCTCGGAGCAGGCGCAGTTCAGCCGTGCGTTTCGCCGGCGGTTCGGTTATTCCGCCAGCGAACTGCGGGATCTCAAGACTTGAGTGGCGGCAGTGTGATGCGAAGCCGGCAGTTAACCGTTCAGCGTTAACAGAAAGGAGGCAAGTCTTGCTGACCTTTCCCCCAGAAACCGGTCCACCGGCAATGTGAGATTTCCGCTACGTTTACCCTGATAGCCGGAGATCTCGCGATGAAGCGTAACCGCCATACCGAAGAGCAGGTCATCACCATCCTCAAGGCCCATGAACGTGGCGTGTCGGTGGCCGAGCTGGCTCGGCAGAATGGCGTCACCGAGCAGACCATCTATCGCTGGAAGGCCAAGTACGGCGGGATGGAGGTATCGGAGGCCAAGCGTCTCCGGGAGCTGGAGGCAGAGAACGCCCGCCTGAAAAAGCTGCTGGCGGAAAGCGCCCTCGACAATGCCGCTCTCAAGGAGATCGTTTCGGGAAAGTGGTGACGCCCGAAGCGAAGCGGCGGGCGGTAACGCACCTGGTGACAGGCGGCTGGCTCAGCCAGCGACATGCCTGTCGATTGCTGGGCCTGCCACGATCGATGGCCCGCTACCAGGCGATGCCGCGTGACGATGAGCCGCTTCGGGCTCGGCTGAACGCCTTGGCGACCCGCTACCCCCGCTACGGCTACCTGCTGCTGCACGCCCTGTTGCGTCAGGAGGGTCTGGTGGTGAATCGCAAACGGACCTACCGGCTTTACCGTGAGGCTGGGCTTCAGGTCAGGACCCGCCGGCGCAAGCGGCTGATGCGGCCAAGAGCGCCGATGGCGCTACCGGACAGGGCCAACCAACGCTGGTCGATGGACTTCGTCTCGGATCAGCTGGCCTCGGGGCGCCGATTCCGCGTGCTGAACATCGTGGACGACTTCAGCCGCGAGTGTGTCGGCCAGTTGGTGGACACCTCGATTTCCGGGCGTCGCCTGGCCAGATTCCTCGACGAGATCGCACAGCAACGCGCCCTGCCAGCCTCGATTGTCTGCGATAACGGGCCGGAGCTGACTAGCAAGGCGATGTTCTTCTGGGCGCGTGAGCGGAAGGTGACGCTGGCGTTCATCCAGCCAGGCAAGCCGACACAGAATGCCTTCATCGAGAGCTTCAATGGCAAGTTCCGGGATGGCTGCCTCAATCAGCACTGGTTTCTGAGCCTTGCCGATGCACGGCATGAAATCGATCAATGGAGGGTCCACTACAACCATGTCAGACCGCACAGCTCGCTGGGCTATATGCCACCCGTTGCCTATGCCCAGCGGTGTGCATGAAGGAACGGTTTCTCACATTGAGCGCGGACCTAAATCAGGGGGAAGGTCAGCAGGCCAAACGGCCAGCGCTATTTACCAAGCGGGTAGTCAATCACCCGGGACCCGACACTTAGTTTATAAGGCCGGAGATGGATTTTAATGTTCCGACCGCACACGATCCACCAAATATTCAATCACGACAATCAATTCATGGAATCCATTTACTTGTCCAGGGCCAACGGCATATTTATCTCCTACAATAACCATGGGTACACCCTTGATCTTATTCATGACTAGGTCTGAATATGAACGGCTTTGACTCACCTTAGCTAAAATTGCAAAGGCGTTTTGGGCTCTGTCGATTTCAGCTTCGTTGCCACCCATACGAGCAAAAAATTCCACAAGTCGTTCTGTATTTAAAAGATCATAGGCGCGGTCTTTCACAGCACGATGGATGACTGGACGGACACGCTCTAACATTCCTAGTTGATCTGCAACATAATGGGCTCGCATGGCTAGCTCATCTAAAGGATCATAAACATCGTCACTAAGTTTTTTTAAAATTGGGATGGCTTTAAAAGTTATCTTCTCATCAGTCACCTGGGACCATTGTTGAATTTTTTCATGAAATGACGGGCAATGATCACATCCATATCGAAATACCTCCGTAACCGGCACTACTTTACCGTTTATTTGGGAGTCTCTTCCCAAATCTATAACGCTAACGACAATCTCCGTTTTTTCAACTGCGACCAACTCTGAGCCGCCAGATGTCGCGAGTAAAATAAAAAAAATAAGTGCATGGTGTATAGAAAAATTTGCACTATTAATTGTTTTATTCATGTGATACCTCCACACTAAAACCACTTAAAGCCAAGAAATTATTTAATTATGCGCGACTTTCATTTCGAATAAACTATATTGCATGGCTCACGCCAAGGCTGCTACTTCCCCGAGTTTCTGGGGCCGAAGCGGATGAGTGAACTAGCTTTGACGTGAGATCCTACTCCCGAATGATCCGATCAGGAACATACGCTGGGATTTGTGCAACGTCTCACTTGGCCCTGCTGATACATGGTTACCATTCGCAAACATAATCAGTCAGCCATAAACCATTCTCAACACTAACCCTACCTACAGGAAGAGGGTTGGTTAAAGCATGATTTGACAACATTGCAACAACACCATTCTTTTCAACTAAAAACTGCGCAGTGAAAAAATTATTCTGATGGCTAATTCCAATCTGAATTCGCCAACCTTCTGAATCTTCGTATTCGGCAACACTCATAGCAGGTATATACTGATGCAGTGATACTATATATTCCTTAGTGACTGTATAGCTCCACGGAAGATCCGTAACACTTTCTACTGTGGGAAACGGCTCTCCTTTTGCTCCCGAAATGTTATCTGTAAAAAATCTTAAATAGCTTGCAGCCTGACCTGCATTATCTAGATGTATGCCATGCCTAGCATTGAAATCATAAACATGCCTAGCATTGAAATCATAAATAGTTTTCGATTGACCATCCAACAATACAAAATCCTTCCCTTGTAATAATGCAGAATAATAACCTTGCTTGCCTGAGGGTGCCTCCACTCCAATATTTAACAATTTAGTGTTATTGTAGAAAGGCAGATCTACTTGGTGAGCATATAAAAAATTGCTGACAGGAAGCCCACGCTCTTCAAGTACATTTGTAAGTGATGAAAAAACGTAAGGAAGCTGATTTTTGTGTATTTGTTCCCAGCTCCCATATTTATTCTCTACTATATTAATGCCTTTATTTTTCAATTGCTTGATTGCTTCATAAACAGATCTAAAGATACCACTCAAGACTTTATCCTTGGCTAATGAAGTCCACAAATGTTTAGACATAAAGTAAGACATGCTTTGATAAGGAAGCTGTGAAGCCGGCTCTAACCTATAAGCCAAGTATAAATCACTGATAGCCATCTTGAGATTCCCGTTTCTTTTGTGAACTGAGGAACGCGAAATATAATTAATTGCACTAGGACTTATTTAAATTAGCTTGCCATAATCCAAAAGTGCTTCCTCAAGTCTTTCTTCACTTATATTCATTTCCGCTCTTTGCTTATAAGCATAAGTATAAAGAGGATCAATCCGTATAGCATTATCTAGATCTTGACGTGCCTTAGACAGGTTTCCCATGGTTTTATGCAGCGATGACCTACTGGAAAGCAAATAAGATTTGTGATCTGGAAACATCTTCAAGCCTTTATCTTAAAAGAATAAGGCCATTGAATAATCCCCAAACTCTTCAAAAAATCGAACAAAATTTGTTATCTCAGTAAACACGTCAGGAGATATGATTCTGAGAGTGTTATAATCACTAATTACTTTGTCCCACATCTCCAGCTTTTTATAAACGTTAACCCTATCGCTAAATGCAAACCTGTTTAAATGGTCTAATGATATTGCACGATTCAGATCTAGCAGCTGGTTTTCAATATCACCTCTTTCAGCATGGACATCTGCCCTACCCATATAATACCACGCGTTGTCGGGCTTTAATTTTATTGCATTTGTGAAATGCTCAAGAGCTTCTTCAATCCTTCCATTGCGCCTATATATATAACCACGGTCAGCATATGCAATAGAATTTCCAGGGTCTAATTCTAATGCATTATCAAGATCCTGAATTGCCGCTTCAAGATTTCCTGATTTTTTATACGCTGAGGCCCGCTCGACATAGGATTCAGACATATTTGAATCCAATTCAATTGCTTTAGTATAGTATTGAAAAGCTTTGTCCCATTCCCCGAGACTCTCATACGCAAAAGCAAGTCTCCAATAATACTTGTATGTGCGTGGCCCAAGCGAGACTGCTTCTTTATAGCATTTGACACCCTTCTCTTTATTTTTTAACTTATAAAAAACATTTCGGCACAAAGTAATCTCACTTCAGCATTATCAGGTGAAAGTGATACTGCTTTATTTATGTCAGATCGAGCGAGGTTACCATTATCATCAATTTTGCTATAAATGTTTCCACGCACTGCATAAACTATAAGGTTGTCAGGATATTCAATCAAAGCCCTGCTGACATCCTCAATTGCTTTCTCATACTGTTCCCAGGAATAAAATGCTAACGCTCTGTAAGCATATGCCTTGGATCTCGTCTTGTTGCTATCACTATTAGCTATTACTATCGTACAACCAGTTATCACCAGCGCTGCTGGAGAATCTAAGTTACAATGAGTAATGTAGTCTTTACTTGAAGACTTTACTTCATAGCTAGTGATGGCTGTTATGATTAAAGCAATACTTATTATGAAGGTTTTCATGTCTCCCCCTCATACCTATCTAGAGAAATTGGAGATGTGATTTATATAGACTTTTCATTCCAAAACTATCATGGGATCATCTGCACGTATTCCAGAGAAAATTTATGGAAAAAGTATCACAAAAACCTCATTATCGAATTCCATATATATAAGATTATAAAATATTCACTCATAAAGAATGTCATAATATATCCACCTTTAACCCGGAGCGGGACGATCGAGAATTCTGAAATTAACGTATCACGATGAATAGGTCATTTAGGCCAAGGCGCAGGAATTCACGAGCGATAATGATCGCCTACTATTAGTACTGTTCATGGCAGAATGTTTTAATACTTAAAATATAACAAAGAGAAGCGACGCAGGTCACCAACTAACCATTTCATGAACCTCACGGCTGGAACAGCTCATATAGATTGATAGTCATATACAAGTAGGTTAACAGTTAGGATCTAGTGCCATCCAGCCTTCACAGAAACCTGTATTTTTTGGTCCTGAAGGTAGCGGTGTACGAGACCGTGATTGTTTATTTTTTAGCTCTCGCCTCGCTTCATATTTCATAGGACCTGAACTATTAGCTAAATATTTAAGCATTTGAGTTGCTTTCACTGGCTGAAATAATAAAGAATCATAAAGTAGAGCCAAGTTATACATAGCTCGGCGATGTCCCTGCGCAATTGCTTTCTTGTACCATGTTTCAGCGCGCTTCCAGTTAAGTCGCACAGCTATTCCTTTTGTATAAAATAGAGCAACATTATATTGAGAATCGGCATCTCCCAGATTTGCTGCTCGAAGCCAATACTTGAATGCTTGAGATGAATTTCGTCTTACCCCCATGCCTTCAGAGTACATAATTCCAAGATTTCTAAGTGCTAAAGGCTCATCTTGTAAAGCTGCTTTTTCAAACCAAAACTTTGCTTTATTGAAATTTTTTCCTATAACACCCCCAGTGAAGTAGAAGAGGCCGACTTCATTCTGAGCATTAGCAATTCCTTCTTTTGCTGCTTTCATGAACCAATAAAAGGATTTTTTATGATCAACTGGAACTCCATCTCCGAACAAGTAAGCATGCGCAATGTTGAAATATGCCATTGAATACCCTTCGCTAGCAGCATCCTTGAAATGTTGTAGCGCCTCTTTATAATGCCCTTGCTTTGAGAGTGTACGAGCATATTGGTATTTTATTCTAGGAATAGGGTTTTGAGTCATTGCGTTTGAACATGCTTCGAGTGCCTGGGGCAACAACATCCTTTCCATACTAACTCCTGAATTTGTGCGTGCAGGATCTTTAGGATGAGCTGCTAGTTCATCGCAACGAGAAACTTGTGCCATCGCGGATTCTGTGAATGCAGTACAGATGGCTAAAATGAAGCAGATGAAGAGAGCTGTTCTAACTATCACCCCGTGGCTACAGCATTGATTTATTCGAAGATAAGTATAAAACATGATAATTCTCCGGTTTGAGTGGCGGTTTAGCGTTTTATTACAAAATCATAAAATCACTTAACGATTTGTCGTAATGGTTAAATATCTAACCCTGCTTGAATACCATTTCGATCTATGTTGAACGCTCACAGCATGGCCTAAAAGCATCCGCATCACGCGAGTGATTGAAACGGCCATAAACGGTCTTCCGAGTGCCGTACCGATCTGGTAGATCGCCTCTCTTGCTACCCGAGAAATAATCCAGAGCATTCTTCGTTCAACAACTGACAGTCATCGTTACCGAGACGACACATGTTCTGGATTATTGAGGCAATGTCTTCGATGAGGGCTCAGCCATTATCGGAGACATCGTAACGTCCTGCCATCCGTCAGCTATGCTGCTGAAACATAGGTGACGGTGGCAAATTCGATTTTTAAGGATAAAAACTAATCGCTAGATTGCGTCACACCTTTTTATTGACAACGGCTGATCACTTCAGCCATTACATTCTGTAAGCGTACAGAATTCACACCGGGCTCAGCGCGTTGAACCTTCATAAACTCTCTACCCTCACATTGACAAACCCTATCGACTTCTGAACCAGTCTTATTTTCAGCATTATAAACAGAATACCTATTCATGCAGGAGTTGTAAGCATTTTCATAGGCGCCATTCGGCTGATAGCACTTTGAAGCCCAGTCAGTATCGTAGAACCTGTTATCGACAGTGCCATATGTATATCTATGACCTCCACGGTTATTAGTACGATATAAGCGGTATTGGTTAGCCATACAATCGCAATCGTAGAGACTTCCCGTAACAGTTTGATTCTTGCAATTCGTGGCTACTTGTCTTGTCTCATGCTCAATTTGATCACTTGTTAATGATGCTGAAGAAATTCTTTCTCGACATAAATCATTTTGTTTGAAGCATTGAAGTTGGCCCTCATAATCTCTGGCATTCTCAGTGCACTGGTTAACTGCAATGTGACATTCTCTATTCGTCGTAGCGGTCGCAAAGGAACCTGTCGCCGTCGTCGTTTCGCTCAAATTATAACCCGGAATGCCTGAGGAATTATTTACCATAGCTGTTTTTATACGCGATAGAACTCTAGGACTCGGCAGTCCAGTTACCGGCAAGCCTATGTCTCTTTCAAACTGTGATATCGCCTGGGCAGTTTTGGGCCCCATCATGCCATCGGCGGGACCCGGATCATAGCCTAGCTTCTGAAGATCTAGTTGGACGCCTTTTAGTTGATACCTCCCCAAGTTGTTACCTGTGGCCGGAGCTACAGGTTCGATAGGTTCGAGAGGGCGAGGTTCATACCGTGGTTGCTGGGTAGGTTGTTGGGTAGGCGGGTTATCTACCCTCTGACCTTGTATTGTTCGTCTTCCCTCTTCAACTAGATCTTTCGCCATCCCCTCAAATATATTCTTCCAGCTGTCGGCGCTACTGGCCGTCGGCAGGCCGATCCAGACGACCAATATGATAATAGTGAAACCAATAATTCTAAATTGGCATCTCACGAAACAGGCAAAAGATTCATATCGTGAAAACCTGTACATGACGACTCTCCCTTATCCGGTATCGAACAATTCAACTACAAGCATTAGCATTCATAGCTACTCCCCGGAAGCTACAGAAAAACATAGTCGGGTAGTCAGTGCCTATCGACCAGGGTTCGTCACTGTCGGAAGTGTTGTAAAAACTTGCTATTAATAAGCTAGGCACAAGCCTACAGCGTACTGACCAGACGTTAAATTTTTTGAGAACCTTCATGCCCTTGATCTGCTGCGAGATTTTTTCGGCATGAAGAGCATTAGAGGATTCCTAGGGACACCTCCGGAGTTCTTATACGTGATGTTCAGACTATGCTTGGTTGGGACATTACTTCGCTCGGAGGAAGCGCGATATCACCTATCCAGCTCTAAATCCACCCATAGGCTAAGCGAATACAAGCTGCCCAGATTATTCTGCGCTTTGCTCTGACCCTGCTACTCAAGCGACTGAACAATATTTAGTGCGGTGGTAAAACCATTTTTATCGTAAATTACGCATCCTACTCGAACACATCTCACTTTTCTTAATACATATAGTTTTTTCGTCTCTATTTCTGGCATCCCAATAGCATTGGTCGCCAGCCTCTTTACACTCTCGCGCGGTCTTAGCCGACGCAAAAACATCCGTCATTGATGACGAAGCCACTCTCTGCACACATATGTCCCGTTGTTTAAAGCATTGCATTTTACCATTGTAATTAACAGCACCTTGATAGCATTGGCTTAAAGCATTTTTACATTCCATCGCTGTCTTAGCCGTTACAAATCCACCTGTCGATGACATCATTTCTACTGAAGTATAGCTTTTATCATTACTTACACCTTTTCCAAAATTATCAGCAGCCGATACGCTTAAAGCCAAAGAAAGCATCATTAGAAAAACAAGCATCTGAACGAAGTCTTTACATATATTTGATGATTGGCCAACAGTTTTTTCTTCTTCGCAATAAATGTAATAATAATTTGGAGACATAATCTAGCGCTCCTGATCTTGTGACCGTGCACTTTATTCACAAAAAGCAATAAAACATGTAAAAAAAGACTTGAGACTTATTATTAATCCGGCTACCGCACTGCAGCAAAAAAAATGTGTGCTACTGAATTGCCAAAAAACCATCTCTCCCTAAAAGACCCTAAAAGAAACTTGTTCAAGAACGAGAGAAAGTTGGCTGAAGCTTCATTAGGAATAGTGTAAACATACATCTTTATCACTGCATAAGAGAATAACACTATATGAAAGTTTGGAAATTCTGATGATGCTATCAATGTATTCCTTGCCCAGCGTAGGTTTCAGTAAACAGTGGACCTAGTCCTCGACCTGAGAAGACATAGCACTATAAGTGGTGATCTCTGGCGGGGTCTCCGTCAGCCCAAGTGGTGAAACAAGAACTACGACCGGTGCCAAAAGCGCAGTAATTGGCAAGATCTGCAAACGGGTAGGTATCGAAGCCCGCCCGGCTAAGGACGATAGACGGCGTTTCATCGACTACTTGAAGAGTGACACCTTGCTCCGGGGGCACAAGCAGTCGGGGCTAATCAGGCTGGCATGGCCCCTAACTGCTACCTGATGGCGGCAACGCTGCCCGGATCTCGGCGTTGCTGACGCAATCGGCTATGATCCGCCTGCTGAAGCCTCATCGAGAAGCGGTTCTGACCATCGCATAGGACAGAAACTCGGAATGTGACGGTCAAGAAGTCATGGCCAGGGCTGTGTCGGCTGCGACTTACTTCTGTGGTCCTTAATACTCCGGCCTAGTGGAAGCTACTAGTACACCAATGGCCTAGTAAGGTAGTACTTACACAAGGGGACAGACTTCTAGGAGTTGTCTGTTGCCGATTCGCTCGAGGTGGTCAAGAAGCTAAATGACCGCATTCTATAGGTTCTTGGTTATCGGACACCCGCACAGGTGTTCCTGGGGGGGTATTCAGACGCCTTGAATATCGCAGGTACAGCGCTGATTGCTTGAATTAAAGAATTGAAGATACAGCAACTCCCTGGCCACCATCGCACAAAAAACCCCACACCGCTGAGCGTATGTGGGGCTTCGTGATCGAGCTGGATGAGAGGCTACAGCCGTGCTGTATCAGTCTTCAATCCGGACCAACCAAGACTCGACAGTCTCGTCACCATGCTCTTCCTTCCAAGCCTTGAGCGTCGGCGGTCTCAATGACCAAGTGCAACACGTGACCCATCAGGTACGGTGTTGCCATGATTCAATGCTATCTGAAGCGCCCCCTCCTTCGGACGACCCGACGGGTCATCTAAGCTCGAATGGCGTCCTCATCGGCGCCAGCAAGGATTGTAGGAAATACACCTCATCGGGTGTCGCACCCCGCATCCCGGATGGAGCCCCTCCCGGTTGTCCCCGATAAAATCGCGCCCCACTTCCTGCTTCAGGTGCCCCTATCCTCGAAGGCGGTCAGGCATGCGCATTCATGCTCCACGCGGTGCCAGCGCCGCTCCACGAAGATGTTATCCCGGTAGCAGCCTTTGCCGTCCATGCCGATGGTCACCCCGTGTGCCTCAAGGACGTCGATGAAGGCCTGGCTGGTGAATTGGCATCCTTGATCCGAGTTGAAGATCTCCGGCGGCCCGTAAAGCCCCGGCTGCGGATTATCCGACGGTAGGCATTCCAGGGAGGGGCGCTCTTCGACCACCAATAGTATTGATTATCATTTGCATAGAATCTAGCATGGCTCTCCCGCCAAGCCGTCGAGGAGCCTGCTCCCTGTCTGGCCTGGCGCCCCGACTCGTCCGAAAGACAAGGAGCCAGTCATGTCACACCCCATCATCTTCGTCGCCCACGTGGTCACGGAAGTCCTCAACGAGGGGTTTCTGACCGCGGCACGAGAACTAGGGCTTGACCCTGTGATCGTCACTGACCTCCCCAGCGATCACCGTCGACACTTCGCCCAGGAGGACCTGGCCGCTTATCCAGAGGCGGTGCTCGGCTGTGATGTGTTCAGCCCCATCGCCATTATCGAAACGCTGCAGGAGGCGGGCATCTCGCCGCGGGCGGTGTTCTCCCACAGCGATCATCTGCAGGCCCCCACGGCCGTGGTGGCGGACTACTTCGGCCTGCCGGGGAAGGACTGGAGGGTGTGCTTCGCGGCCAAGAACAAGGCGGCAATGCGCCAGCGCCTCGACGAGTTGGCGCTTTCCCCATGCTGGCACCGCCTGGTGACGACGCCGGCACAGCTTGCCGACATCGTCCCCGACTGCCCGCTCCCCTGCGTGGTCAAGCCTCGAGAGGGAGTGGCAAGCCTGGATGTCAGCCGGGCCGACACCCGCGAGGCACTGATCGCCTGTTGCGAAGACCTGTGGCAACGCCATGCCGGTCAGGCGCTGCTGATCGAGGAGCACCTGGACGGCGAGCTCTACACCCTGGAAACCCTGGGTGACGGCGACCGATTCGAGGTCCTCGGCGGCTTTCGCGTCGAGCTGTCTCCACCGCCGCATTTCATCGAGCTGGCCGCCCACTGGGGGCTCGACCTCGACCCTGCGGTGATCGACGACATCGTCGATCAGATTCGTCGCTTCGGCGTCGGCTTCGGCTCCTGCCACAGCGAGTTCGTGCTGACGCCGACGGGCCCTCGGCTGATCGAGATCAACTACCGCACCATCGGCGATGGCCGCGAGTTTCTCCTCGATGAAACCCTCGGCATCGAGCTGTTCCGCACCATCCTTCGCCTGCACCTGGGCGAGGCCCTGCCCAGACTCGATGTCGCCAGCAAGGGACTGCATATCGAGTACGTCAGGGCCACCCGGTCCGGTCACCTGGTGCAGGTGCCCGAGGCGTTTCGCCGGCGCTGGGAAGACGGTTTCGTGGACTTCCACCCGCTGCGCAGGACCGGCGAGCGACTGACCCTGAGCCACTCCAACAAGGACTATCTCGGCGTGCTGCGTGCCGCCGGCGACTGCACCGTCCGCCTCAGGGAGCGCGTGGCCGCGACGCTGGCCTCGCTGAGCTGGGAGGTCCAGCCATGACCCGTGAAGCGAGCCGGTCCATCGAGACCGAGGGCCGCGACGGCGCCATCACTGTTTCCGCCGACGAGGTCCGCCGCTACGTGCTGGCACGGGTGGTGGATGCGCTGCTGCGCGAGGACGTCCAGGGCATGATGCGGCAGGCCCGGGTACTGGACGGGGCCCCACCGGCGTTGTCCCGCCTGGACACCGGCCCCCTCACACCGGGGCCCTGGCTCGAGATCGCCACGCTGGCCTCGGGCTCCCTGTGGTTGCCGGTGACGCCGGAGTGCTTCATGCAGTCCTGGCGCTATCGCCAGGGACCGGTGGTGGTCGTCAGCGCGAAGCACGAGGCGGCGGAGGCGAGGGAGCTTGCGGACGCGGCGAGCCTGATCGCCTGGCTGGGCGAGGGCCTGGGCCCGGAGGCGCGCGACTACTACGCCGCCTTCGCCGACGAGTGCCGCCAGGCCGAGGCTCATTGGCGCGTCTGTGGCGAGGCCCGGCACGACTATTTCGCCTGCCCGGCCAGCCGGCAGGCGCACGCCGACGCCGACTGGGCGACGCGCTTCGCCCACTATGACCGCCTGGCGGCGTTCCAGGACCACCCCTACTACCCCACCGCCCGGGCCAAGCTGGGCTTCGACGAGACGGCGCTCAGGCGCTTCGCACCCGAGTTCCAGCCGCGCTTCCGGCTGCGCTGGCTGGCGGTGCCGAGGACGCTCTGCCACCTGAGCGATATGGCGCTGCCCGACTGGTGGCCAAGCGTCGAACGGGTGGGACTCGACCCTCGCCTGGCTCACGACTATCGGCTGCTGCCCGTGCATCCTTTCCTGTGGGCGTCGGGGCTCGACGCCATGCTCGAGGAGGCGGGCCTGGGCGAGGCCGTGATCAAGGCACCACTGGCGGCCATCGAGGTCCAGCCCACCCTCTCGGTGCGCAGCCTGATGCTCACCGAGCAGCCCACCACCCACCTCAAGCTGCCGCTGACCATCCGCACCCTGGGCAGCCGCAATATCCGCACCATCAAGCCCAGCACCATCGGCGACGGCCACCGGGTCCAGCGCCTGCTCGGCGCCATCGCCGAGCAGGACGAGCGGATCGCCGGACGCCTGCTGCTCACCGACGAGCGCCAGGGCGCCCATGTCTCGGAACAGCCCTTTCTCGGCTTCATCCTGCGCCGCTACCCCCCGGCCGTCGAAGACGCCACCCTGGTCTCGGTGGCGGGGCTCGTCGCGACCTGCCCCGGCGGCGGCGCCGTCTACGAGGAACTGGCCGGGCATTTCTTCGACGCCGATGTCCGTGCCTTCCTGCGAGCCTACCTGCGGCTCACCTTCGACATCCACCTGCCCCTGTGGCTGCGCTACGGCGTGGCGCTGGAGTCCAATCAGCAGAACTCGATGCTGCTGCTGCGCGAAGGCGGGGAGATGCGCCTGCTGCTCAAGGATAACGATGCGCCCCGCCTGCATCGCGCCAGGCTCGAGACCCGCTGGCCGGCGCTGTATCGCCTGGTGGAGACGCTCGAGGATAAGCGCATCTGGTGCGAGTCGCCCCGGGCGCTCGAGCAGATGTTCGTCACCATCACGCTGCAGCTCAACGTCGCCCCGCTGATCGAGCACCTGGCCGATCGCGGCCACGGCGAACGGGCCGCGCTCTACGGCGAGGTGCGCCGGGCCATGGCGCTCAGCCTGGCCGCCATGCCCGACGAAGACGGCTCCCCCGTGACCCGGCTGCTGGAACGGGACTTCCTCGACGCCAAGTACCTGCTGACCGCGGGCACCCTGGCCAGCAAGGCGAGCACCGGGGCCAAGGACATCAACAAGTTCTATGGCAGGACGGCCCCGAACTTCCTCAACGCGGCGATCCTCGATACTGAACGCGAGCAGGCACCCCCGAATACCCGGCTCGAGGCAACGTCATGAGGCGGAACGAACGGCGGCGGGTCCGGGGCGTCATGCTGTGCCACTTCGTGGCGTCCCTGGCGGCGCTGGGCATGCCCCCCTTCTTCGCCATCCTGTTGAGCGAGGAGTTCGCCTCCACGCAGCTTCAGCTGGTCGGCTGGCTGTATGTGCTGCCCACGGTGTTTTCCGCCCTGGCGGCGCCCTGGTGGGGGCGTTTCGCCGATCGTTACGGCGCGCGGCGCTCCCTGATCCGCGCCCAGATCGGCCTGGCACTCGGCTTCTTGCTGGCGAGCCAGGCCGGCTCGGTGGGCGGCTTCGCCCTGGCGCTGGCCGTGCAAGGATTGCTCGGCGGCACCTTTGCGGCCTCCAATACCTGGCTCGCCGGAGAGCTCGAAGGAGAGCCCCTGGCCCGGGCCCTCACCGCCATGCAGGCCTCGGCCAGGGCCGCCCTGGTCGTCGCCCCGATCCTGTTCGGCACCCTGATCGGCGGGATATCCCCGTTGACCTTGTATGCCTGGCTCGCCCTGCTGCCGCTGGCGGCGGCGGCCCTGGTGGCTACCTTTCCGGCCCATGGCAGTGCCCATGAAGCGGCCAAGGCCGTGGATTCGGCGAGTGGCGAGACACGCCACGGGCCGTCGACCGCCGGTGAAACGGTGTCGCCGGCACTCTTGCTGTGGCTGCAGTTCGGCTTCTCCTTCGCCTGCGTGGTCACCTATCCCTACTTCATCGCCGACCTCCAGGGCCGCTTTGCCGAGCTGTCCACGGCCACGCTGGCCACCCTGTTCAGCCTGCCCCACCTGGTGTACCTCGCGCTCTCCGCGCCGCTGGGCAAGGCACTGGGGCGCTACGGCCCACGGCGCACCCTGACCCTCGCCTTCGCCGCCATGGCGCTCGCCTGCGGGGCGCAGTACGGCCTCGACGGCAACGCCTGGCCATCGCAGGCCGGCATGTGGCTGGCGCGGCTGGCGATGGGGCTCACCATGACCGCCGCCTTCGTCGCGCTCCACCGGCTGATGAGCGGCGCGAGCCGGCAGCGGGCCGGTCGCCTGTTCGGACGCCTCGATGCCGCCGCCAAGTGGGCGGGCGTCGCGGCCGGCCTCTGCGCCGGCGTGCTGGCCTCGCGTTTCGGCCTGGCCAGTCCGCTGCTGGCCTCGGCCTGGGTGCTGACCGCTCTCGGCCTGAGCCTCGCCCCGAGCCTCCTCCATCCCCTCCTTTCTCCCTCGCAACGGAAGCGAACATGACCCTAGACTCCTCTGCCGTCGCCCTGCACAGGGCATTCAAGACCCAGGATCTCCGCGATCAGGCCGGCACGCGCTCTATCTGGGCGCTCCTCAACGCCTACTGCCGCGAGGTCGCCTCGCCGGCCGGCGAACTCACCTGGGACAGCCCCTTCGGCGCCCGCGTCTGGCCACAGGCCATCCAGCAGCACCGGCGCCTCAAGGGGGGCCACGTGCTGCAGGTCTCTCTGCCGCGCAGCGGCCAGCAGCTGCTGATCGCCGTCGAGCGCCCCTCGATCACCCTCAACCACGCCTACCGCTCCGAGCCCTTCGGCGCCACCTTCGGCAAGCCCTGGCAGGCGCTGGACTGGCAGCAGCTGGCGCGGTTGCTGCTGAGCGAGCTGGCGCTGCGCTTCGATCGGCCGTTCAACGACGAGCTGCTGGCCCAGATCGGCAACAGCGTCGCGCTGATGGGAGAGTTCATCGCCGCCGCGGATAGCGGCGACTGGGGCCGGGGCGAGGGGGCCTACCTGCGCTCGGAGCAGTCGCTGACCTTCGGCCACGCCTTCCACCCCACCCCCAAGAGCCGCGAGGGGGTCGCGCTCGAGGCCATCCGGCGCTACTCACCTGAGCTTGGCGCGGCCTTCCCACTGCACTACTTCGCCGTGCCAGCTGGCGACCTGTACCAGGCCTCCCATCTCGAGGAGGACGCCTATGCGCAGCTCGAGCGCCAGCTCCCGGACCTCGCCCTTCCGTCCGGTTATCGGGCGCTGCCGGTGCATCCCTGGCAGGTCGCGCATATCCGTGGCCTGGCGGTGGTCCGCCAGGCGCTCGACAGCGGCCGCCTGATCGACCTGGGGCCGGCCGGTGAGTGCTGGCACCCCACGGCCTCGGTACGCACCCTGTTCCAGCCCGGCCGCGACCGCTTCCTGAAATGCTCGCTGCATGTACGCCTGACCAACTGCGTGCGCAAGAACGCCTGGTATGAACTCGAGAGCGCCGTCGCCGTGAGCCGCCTGCTCAGCGAAGACGCCAGTACCCTGGGCGAGACCTTCCCGACACTGACGTTGATGGCCGAGCCCGGCTTCGTCACCGCCGACTTCCGCGACCAGCCGTGGGAGACACGCGTCGCCTTGCGGGAGGCCTTCGGCCTGATCCTGCGCCAGGCCCCGGTCTGGGGAGAGGACGAGACGCCGCTGCTGGCGGCGGCGCTGTTTGCCGATACCGCCTCGGGAACCTCGCCACTGGAGCGCGAGGTCATGCGTCTGGCCCGCCATCGAGGCCTGTCGGGTGAGGAGGCAGCGCTGCGCTGGTTCGAGGCCTACGTCGAGCACCTGGTCCCCCCGATGCTTTACGCCCTGTGCCGGCTCGGGGTGGTATTCGAACCCCACCTGCAGAACGTCGTGGTGGGGCTGCGCGACGGCCTGCCCAGCCATCTCTATCTCCGCGACCTGGAGGGCACCAAGCTGCTGCCCGCGCAGTGGCCCGATGCGCGCCTGGCGGGCCTCAGCGAGCGCGCCAGGGCCTCGGTCCGCTACCCCGAGGCGCTGGGGATCAAGCGTATCGGCTACTGCCTGCTGATCAACAACCTCGCCCAGGCGGTGTTCTGCCTGGCACGCCACGATGCCGGACTCGAGCGGCGGCTGTGGCAGAGTCTCGAACGGTGCCTGGCGCGCTTCCAGAGCCGCCACGGCAACGCCTTCTCGGCGCGGCTGATCGAACGCCTGCTCGACGGCGAGCCCTGGCCCAACAAGACCAACCTGCTCAACCGGGTGCTCAAGCGCGCCGACCGCGCCTCCGAATACGTGCCGCTGGCAAGCCCCTTCACCTCTCCCCTCGACGCCCAGTGACCCAGGAGCCCCCGATGGAATTGCGACTCGACCGAATGGCCCAGGAAGCCGCCCGCCTGCAGGCGGCGAGCGACGATCCACTCTGCGCCTATCTGTATGACCTGCCCGCCCTGCGTCGCCACGTCGAGGACGTGGTGGCGGCGCTGCCCGAGCGCTGCGAGATGTTCTACGCCGTCAAGGCCAATGCCGAGGCGCCGATACTCGATGCCCTGGCGGGCCGGGTGGCCGGCTTCGAGGCCGCCTCCGGCGGTGAGCTGGCCTTGATCCGCGAGCGTTTCCCCGAGGCGCCGCTGCTGTTCGGCGGTCCGGGCAAGCTGGTCTCGGAGCTCTCGCTGGCCCTCGAGCTCGGCGTCGAGCTCATCCACGTGGAGAGCCTGACCGAACTTAAGCGTCTGGCCCGACTCCTGGAGCAGAGCGAACGCCGCCAGGAAATACTGCTGCGCATGAACCTGGCCACCGCCAACTTGCCCTCGACGCCCCTGACCATGGGCGGCGTGCCCACCCCCTTCGGCATCGATCCCGAGGAGCTCGAAACCTGCCTCACCTTTCTTGCTCACCACCCCAGGATCACGCTGCGCGGTTTTCACTTTCACCTCATCTCCCATCAGCTCGACGCCGACGCCCAGCTGAGACTCCTCGGCGATCTGTTCCGCCGGGTCGAGCACTGGCGCGAGCGGTACCGGCTGGACATCGACCAGATCAATGTCGGCGGTGGCATCGGCATCAACTACCGCGAGGCCGATCGGCAATTCGACTGGCAGGGCTTCTGCCGCGGGCTCGCGACGCGGCTCGATGAGCCGCGCCTGCAGCGCTACCGCATCCGCTTCGAGTGCGGCCGCTACCTGAGCGCCCCCTGCGGCTACTACCTGATGGAGGTGATGGACCTGAAGCGCAACCACGGCCAGTGGTTCGCGGTATGCCGCGGCGGCACCCATCACTTCCGCACCCCGGCGGCGCAAGGGCACGACCATCCCTTCGTACGCCTGCCCGGGCGGCGCACCGAGGAGGGGCTGACCAAGACCCGGGTCAGCGTGGTCGGCCAGCTCTGTACCCCCAAGGACGTGCTGGCCCGCCAGGTCGAGGTCGAGCACCTGGCCATCGGCGACCTGCTGCTGTTCACCCTGGCCGGGGCCTACGCCTGGAACATCTCCCACCAGCACTTCCTGCGCCATCCCGCACCGCTCATGCGCTTTATCGATGACGAACGGATCGTCGAGGAGACCCCCTGATGCTCGGCACCAACCCGCTCAAGCAGCGGCTCGCCCAGGGCAACTGCGTCTACGGCATGCTCAACTCGGTGCCGACGCCCTGGCTCGTCGAGATGCTCGGTCACGCCGGCTACGACTTCGTGGTGCTCGACATGGAGCACCTGAGTGTCAATCCGGAATCCATGGAGCACATGATCCGCGCCGCCGAGTGCGCCGGCATCACGCCCCTGGTGCGAGTGCCCGGGGTCGACCCCGGGGCGATACAGCGCGCCCTGGACGCGGGGGCCATGGGCGTGGTGGTGCCGCGGGTCGAGAGCGCGGACCAGGCTCGCGAGGTCGTCGCGGCGGCGCGTTTTCAACCGCTCGGCCGACGCGGCATCACCGGGGGCCGGACCACCGGTTTCGGGCGACTGCCGCTTGGCGACTACCTGAAGCGCGCCAACGACGAGCTCCTGGTGGTGGCGATGATCGAGTCGGCCCGCGGGGTAGAGAACATCGACGCCATCGTCGAGGTGGCCGGGGTGGACTGGATCCTCGAGGGCGCCATGGACCTGGCCCACGACCTGGGGGTGGCCCCGGACACGGGGCATGACGGCGTGCGCCAGGCGCTGGACGGGGTGGCCGAGGCCTGCGCCCGCGCGGGACGCCACTTCTGTGCCATTCCCCGGGCCGAGGGCCAGCACCACTACTGGCGGGAGCGTGGGGTGACCAGCTTCCTGGTGGGGGAGGACCGCGGCATCCTGTTTCGCCGGCTGCGCGACCTGCGCGCCTCCTTCGACCACGACCCGGCGACTGTCTAACAACACTAATGCAAACCATTCCTCTTTCGCTTACAATCCCTCGCTATACTTTGCCGATGCCTGATGGAAGGAAGACGCATGCAACGCTCGTTTCCCGGCACAGCGCTCGCCTTGGTGCTGGGGCTCATGCTGATGCCGGGCCGAAGCCCAATGGCCCAGGCAGCGAACGCCGCCGAGCCGCTGCGCGACGACCGAGGCACCCCGATCGAGGCCTCACAGGCCGAGCGCGTGGCGGCCATCTCGACCTTCGCCGCCGACACCCTGGTGGCACTCGACGTCTCGCCGATCGGCGCCTCGACCTTCGGCAATGCGCCACTGCCCGGCTATCTCGGCGACGCCCTGTCCGACACCCGCAGCCTCGGCCAGCGTGCCAGCACGAACCTGGAACTACTCACCGAGCTCGACCCCGACCTGATCATCGGCATTCACCGCTACACCGAGCCCCACGCCCGCCAGCTCGAGGCCATCGCCCCGTTCTACGCCTTCGATGTGGTCAGCCTGGAGGACAGCCGGCACGCGGTGACGGGCATCGCCGAGGCGCTGGGCAAGGGTGCCGAGGGCGAGGCGTTGAACCAGGCCTTCGACGCACGCCTCGCCGAGTTCGACCAGGCCCCCGGGGGCATCAGCGTCATCCTGCTGGCGGGCGCCGGTGAGGCCCCCTTCGCCTACTACGATCATTTCCTGAGCGCCGCCCTGCTCGAGCACCTGAATGCGACGAACGCCGCCGGCCCCTCGCCGACGCCGGAGCAGACCATCCCCTTCGGCTACACGATCAGCCTGGAGCGGCTGCTGGCGCTCGACCCAGACGTCATCTTCCTGTTTGCCACCGGCAGCGAGCGGGCCTTCGCCAACAACCCGGTGTGGCCCTACCTGGAGGCGGTGAAGAGCGGCCGGGTATACGAGGTCGGCCCCCATTGGAAGGAGGGCGGTGGCCCCATTGCCAGGCGACTGATCCTCGACGAGATGGCCTGGCGACTGTATCCCGAGGACGCCGAGCGTCCCGAGTTGCCACCTTCCATTGCCAGCCATTCCTACCCATGAGCGGCGCTCTCCCGCCGACGGCGGACACCACTCGATCGGCGGCGGCGCCTCGCTGCCCGGGTCTCGCCATCTGGGGCGTCCTGCTCGCCGTCGCCCTCCTCGTCATCGGCGGTCTGGCCATGGTCACCGGCAGCGTGCCGCTGTCGCTGCACGAGCTGGTCGAGGTGCTGACCGGCCGGGTCGACGGCATGGCCGCGATCCTGGTGCTGGAACTGCGCCTGCCTCGCTTCGTCGCCGGCCTGCTGGTGGGCGCGAGCCTGGGCCTGGCGGGCCAGTTGATGCAGACGGTAACCCGCAATCCACTGGCATCGCCCGGCATCACCGGCGTCGTCGCCGGGGCCTCGATGGCCGTGGTCATGGCCCAGGTCGGCTGGCGGGTGGACGTCACCTGGCTCCCCGCCATCGGCATGCTCGGGGGCGCGGGTGCCGCCACCCTGACCTTCCTGATGGCGGCGCGCAGCGGCTTCTCGCCCTTGATGCTGGCCCTGGCCGGAATGGCGGTCACCGCCCTGGCCGCGGCCCTGGTCACCGCCTTCCTGCTGTTCTCCGGCGCCCAGGCACAGCAGCTCTACGGCTGGTTGGCCGGTGGCCTGCAGGGGCGCGGCTGGTCCCACGTCGGACAGATCCTGCCCTGGGCCCTCGGTGGCCTCGCGCTCTCGCTCGGCACCGGTCGCTGGCTCAACCTGATGCACCTGGAAGATAGCGTGGCGCGTTCCCTGGGCGGGGCCGTCACGCTGCTGCGCCTGGGCTTCGTGACGCTGGCCGTGGCGCTGACCGCG
The DNA here is from genome assembly GCA_033720795.1 of Halomonas sp. GTDB lineage: Bacteria > Pseudomonadota > Gammaproteobacteria > Pseudomonadales > Halomonadaceae > Halomonas. Next base: position 28,071 of record JAWWBV010000001.1, read on the forward strand.
GCCTCGGTGGCGGTCGCCGGCCCGGTGGGGTTCGTCGGCCTGATCGCCCCCCATCTGGTGCGCCTGGCGGCGGGGGTCGACCAGCGCCGGGCGCTGCCGCTGGTGGCCTTGACCGGCGCCCTGCTGGTCACCCTGAGCGACCTGCTCGCCCGCACCCTGGCGGCCCCCCAGGAACTGCCACTGGGGCTATTCACCGCGCTGATCGGCGGCCCCCTGTTCATCGCCCTGATTCGCTCGAGAACGCCATGAACCTCCCGGCTCGCGCCGCGACGCCCACCTCGCACTTCGCGCCCATGAAGTCCCGCCTGCACCTCGGGGTCGCCGTGTTGCTGGGCCTGCTGGTCCTGGCCGCCCTCGCCAACCTGCTGTTCGGCGCCGTCACCCTGTCACCGAGCCGCGTGTGGCTGGCGCTGATGGGTGCCAGTGACCCGGCGACCGGTGATCCGGTGGCCCAGGACATCATCTGGAACCTGCGACTGCCGCGCCTGCTGGTGGGGGCATTGGTCGGGATCCACTTCGCCATCGCCGGATCGCTGTTGCAGGCGGTCATGCGCAACCCCCTGGCCGACGCCGGGGTGATGGGCATCAATGCCGGCGCGAGCCTCGCGGCGGTGCTGGCCTTCGCCGCCGCCGAGCGCCTTGCCGGCGACGGCAACCCCTACCTGCGCGCAGCCCTGAGCCTCGATTGGCTGCCCCTGGTGGCCTGTGGCGGCGGGCTGGCGGCGGCGGCGGTGGTCTACCGCCTGAGCTGGAATCGTGGCTCGACCCCGGTGCGGCTGGTGCTGTGCGGCATCGCCGTGGCGGGCCTGCTCAACGCCCTGGCGACCGGGGTCCTGGCCGGCTGGGCCCAGGCCACCACCGAAACGGTGCTGGCCTGGCTCTCGGGGAGCCTGTATGCCCGCGACTGGACGCACCTCACCGCGCTGCTGCCATGGACGGCGGCCAGCCTCGCCCTGCTGCCGCTGCTGGTGCGAGGGGCCAACCTGCTGCAGTTGGGCGACGCGGTCGCCGCTACCCTTGGGCTGCGCGTCGAGCACTCGCGCTTCGCCTTGCTGCTGGTGGCGGTGCTGTTCGCCGCCAGCGCCGTCGGTATCGTTGGCCCCGTGGGCTTCGTCGGCCTGATCGTCGCGCATGTGGCACGACTGATGGTCGGCCCCGATCTCGAACGCCAGCTCATCGTCAGCCCGCTGCTGGGTGCCCTGCTGGTGCTCGTCTCCGACCTGGTCGGGCGACTCGTGCTGGTACCCGCCGAGCTGCCCATCGGCGTAGTCACCTCGCTGCTCGGGGTGCCTTTCTTTCTCGTCCTGCTGGCCAGGAGAATCTAAGTGGTGACGCCCCGCATGCCCCCTCTTCCCCAACCGGGTGAGCCCACCCACACCCTGAGCAAAGAATGCCCTGGCGGCGCCGGTGCTAAGGCACCACAACTGTCGGCTCGAAACCTGCGCCTGGGCTACGCCGACAAGGTCATCGTGCCGAGCATGACCCTCGATTTCGAACCGTCCCGCATCCACTGCCTGATCGGTCCCAACGGCTGCGGCAAGAGTACCCTGCTGCGCGCCTTGGCCGGCCTGATGACGCCCCAGGACGGCGAGGCGCTGCTCGATGACCGCGCGGTAACGAGTTGGCCCCGCCGCCGCCTGGCACGACGCCTGGCCATGCTGCCCCAGCATCCCCAGGCGCCCGAGGGGCTCAGCGTCGAGCAACTGGTGCGCTATGGTCGCTTTCCCCACCAGCGCCTGCTGGCTCCCCTCGGCGAGCAGGACCACGCCCGGGTGCGCTGGGCGATTCGGGTCACGGGCCTGGCCGGCTATGCCGATCGCCCGCTGTCGGCGCTGTCCGGCGGCGAGCGTCAACGTGCCTGGATCGCCCTGTGCCTGGCCCAGCAGGCCGATCTCCTGATCCTGGATGAACCCACCACCTACCTGGATCTGGGCCATCAGCTGGAGATCCTGGAGCTGTTGCAGGCGCTCAACCGCGAGCAGGGGCTCACGGTGATCATGTCACTACATGATCTCAATCAGGCGGCCTGGGTGGGCCACCGGCTGGTCGCCATGCGTGCGGGGCAACTCATCCAGGCAGGGCCGCCAGCGGAGGTGCTGACCGAACGCCTGCTGGCCGATGTCTTCCGCATCCGTGCCCGCATCATCGATGACGTCCCGGAGGCTCACGACGACGCCCTGGCTTCCCCGTCACCCTATTTCGTGCCGATCTCGTCGCTCAGCACGCCAACCCTCTAGCGCCCAGCAGCCGGGCACTGGCAAGGCCTGGGGAAACGCTATACTTCGCGCTTCACCATATATACAATTGAGACGCGTTATCATTTTAATTCAAATAACGGGACCATCATGGTGAACACTCGTTTCCACTGCTCATTACTCGCCGGCTACTCCCGCAAGACCCCCATCGCCGCCGCCATCGGCCTCGCCTCCGCCCTGATCGCGGTCGGCGCACAGGCCCAGGACGCCACCGAACTCGATACGCTGGTCGTCCAGGGCGATTGGCTCGGCAATCCGACCGAGGAAGCAGTACAGACCTACTCCGGCGCGCGCACGGTGATCGAGCCCGAACAGCTCCATGACAGCGGCGCCCTGAACATCGAGGACGCGCTGCGCTCGGTGCCCGGTGTCCAGGTGCTCGACGAGACCGGCACCGGTGTCCTGCCCAACATCGGCCTGCGCGGCCTCAACCCGCTGCGCAGCGAACGCCTGAAGATGATGATGGATGGCTACCCGATCGCCATCGGCCCCTACAGCAACGTCAGTGCCTCGCTGTTTCCGGTGACGCTGCAGAGCATCGACACCATCGACGTGGTACGCGGCGGCGCGGCGGTCCACTACGGCCCCAACAACGTCGGTGGGGTGGTCAACTTCCTGACCAAGCCGATTCCCGGGGAGACCGAGCAGACCCTGTCGGAACGTGTCACCATCGCCGAGGACACCGGCCACGTCTTCCATGACACCTACTACCGGGTCGGCGGCTTCGTCACTGACGACCTGGCGCTGCAGTTCCAGGCCAACGTCCAGGGCGGAGAAGGCTTCCGCGAGCACTCCGATACCGACGTCCAGAACTTCCTGGTCGACGCCGAGTACTTCATCGACGACCGCAACAGCCTGGATGCGAGCCTGCAGTACTACGAGGTGGACGCCGAGTTGCCCGGCGCGCTCAGCCCCGCGGCCTACGAGCGCGACCGCACCGACTCCCAGCGGCCGCATGACGCCTATGAGGCGGACATGCTGCGCGGGACCCTGGGCTGGACCTTTCGCCCCAACGACGATGTCGAGTTCACCTGGCGCAACTTCGCCCACCGGGCGGACCGCACCTTCTTCTTCGGCCAGGATCTGGTCAGCGGTGGAGCCTGGTCTGACCCCGAAGCCGAATCGAGCCATGTGGCCGATTCACCGCGGCTATTCCGCGTATGGGGCACCGAGCCGCGCCTGACCGTGCGCGAGGGCCTCCACACCGTCACCCTGGGTGCCCGCTATGTCAGCGAGGAGGTCGACTTCGATGTCAATCGCGAGGAGCTCTCCACCGGCAGCTATGGGGAGGTGCGTCGCTGGGATCTGGAGACCGACGCCGTGGCGCTCTATGCCAGCGATACGTTGAGCCTGATGGACGGCCGGCTGGCGGTCACC
>JAWWBV010000002.1:0-29509 GCA_033720795.1 Halomonas sp.
AACTGCTGGAAGGCGCCCCCGGCGCCCAGGAGGGTGAATCATGAATTCGCAGGCCCCCATCATCCGCAACCCGCACCGTCCGCCGGCCCTGGAGCCGCTGCGCCCCCGCTACGCCTGCCCCGAGCATGGGCCCCTGGGCAGTCATGAATACGGCCTCGACCACCGCTGCACGCGCTGCGGCCGTCCCATCCTGGCCCTGCGCCGGCTCAAGGAGCGCCACGACAGCCTCTGCCTGCCGCGCCACGACCTGGAGCGGATCCTCGCCGAGTGCGGCTGCGACCACACCGCCAACGCCCTGCGCGACCTCATGGAGGCTCACCATGCGGACCTATAGCGACGCCGTCATCGAGCACTACGCCGACCGCTTCATGGGCCTGCGTTTGGCCCGCCACGGCGTGAGCCTCGAACAGTACCTGGCCGATCCCCAGCGCTATGAGGAGCGTGCCCTGGACCCCGAGCCGCCGCTGCCCCGGCAGCGGGCCGTGGCCCTGCGCCTCTGGTGGGCCTGGGACACTGGCCTGGCGCACCCGTCCGCCGCGACCTCGGCCCCGGTCGAGTCGCACTGGAGCGACGGCCTCATCCGCGACTGGCGGGCCCACTTGGCCCAATGGCGCGATGCCGAGGCCCGGGTCGAGCGCGACGTGGATCACCTGCCGCGCCAGAACAACGGCCGCATCGTCGAGCCGCTCCACCATCACCGCCACCCGCGCAGCGGCGCGGCCAACTTCACCAAGCGAGGTGCCTGAGATGATGTCCGTCAATCCCGCTCTGCGCCTGATCGACGCCACCGAGATCGGCGAGGCCAGCGTCAGCCAGATGCTGCGCGACCTGGGCGCCGAACAGCGCGAACAGATCGCCGTGGCCATCGTCAGTAGCCACCAGTTCCAGCCCCGTGCCGCCTTCGTCTGCCTGCACGGCCCGCATACCCAGCGCTACCTGGACGCCATCGAACAGGTACGCCGCGACATCACCCTCGACCAGCGCTATGGAGGTGCCAAGTGAACGCCCCGACCCCGAAACAAGAGCAGCAGATTCCCGAGGGCTATCGCCTCGATGCCAAGAACCGCCTGATCCCCGAGGACCAGATCAAGGAGATCGACAAGGTCCGCGACGAGCTGGTGCTGGCCATCGTCGATCGCGCCAGCGAGCTGCGCGAAGAGCTCCGCGACTTCAAGTCTGACACCTTCAGCGAGATAGAGGCCTTCGTGCAGACCTCGGCCCAGGAGTACGACGTCCAGATCGGAGGCAAGAAGGGCAACGTCCAGCTGGTCAGCTTCGACGGCAAGTACAAGGTGGTGCGCGCCATCCAGGAGAGCATCACCTTCGACGAGCGCCTCCAGGCCGCCAAGGGGCTGATCGACGAGTGCCTGCGAGAGTGGACCGCCGATGCCCGCCCCGAGGTGGCCACCATCGTCCAGGACGCCTTCCGGGTCGATGCCGCCGGCAACATCCGCACCGGGCAGGTGCTCGGCCTGCGCCGCCTGAACATCCAGGACAAGCGCTGGCTCAAGGCCATGGACGCCATTTCCGACGCCGTCCAGGTCACCGGCTCCAAGAGCTACGTGCGGATCTACGAGCGGGTCGGCGACAGCGACCAGTACAAGCCCATCAGCCTCGACATCGCGGGGGTGTGACATGAGCGACACCACGTTGCAACCAGGTGATGCCGTCACCTACGTCGTCACTCGAAAGACAGGGCGGGGCTTCAGCTTTTCAGCCCGTGAAGGAAAGCTCGTCGAGATCAGTGGCGGACTTGCCGTCGTGAAGGCCCGAAACAACAGGCTGTTGTCCGTGCGACTCAAGGATCTTCGCCCTGCAGGCCAGCCCAACGCACTCACGGAAGCGTTAGCAGGAGATGCGTCATGAGCCATTCCGATCAAGTCCAACCGATGGGGCCGCGCTGCACCATCACCATCCAGCCCGGCGAGGGCGGCGTGATGGTGGCCGTGGAGTTCGGCGAGGCCCTGGATCTCACCGACCCGACGGTCACCCAGAGCCTGGCGCTGCATGGCGCCGAGGCCATCCAGCGCCAGGTGGCCGACCTGCGCGCGATCGCCAAGTGCAGCGGCCAGCCGCTGCACCCCGCCCGCCAGCTGATGCACTGAGGAGCACGAGATGGACAAGCCGATCATCATCCGCGTCCGCCAGGGCAACAACACCTACGCCGCCACCCACAAGGGCCAGCGCGCCACCGCCACCGCCGGGCCCCATGCCGCGGCTCGGCGGGTAGCCGAGAAGATCTACGGCGAGAGCAGCTTCGTGCTGAGCGATGCCGGCATCGACAACAGCGACAACACCAAGGGTGCCCAGCACTGCTTCCGGGTGGAGCTGAAGGAAGGTGAGGCATGAACTTCACCCGCGGCCTCTGCTGCGCGCTGCTGGGACTCTTCGCCTGGCTGGGCGGCTACGGGCATGCCATGGACATGGCCCCGGAGTGGTTCGGCCTTTTGATCGCAATGGCTCTCTACTTCGCCGCCGGCAGCGGCAGCTAAGCGAAACGCCCCTCCGGGGGCGTCGTCCGGCGGTGGTGCGCCGGGCCTGATGAGCAGCCAACGAGGTGACGTGTGGACAAGTGGAAGGTACTCGAGGAGCAACTCCAGGGCGTGTTCGCCAGCGCGACGATCCTGGCGGACGGCCACGAGGTGACCCTGCAGAAGCGGCTCGATGGCGAGAAGCTGGTGGTCGTCGTCTACGTCGATGGCTGGATCAAGGGCGCCTGGATGTCCGTCGACGACCAGGGCGAGCCGAAGCACCCCGAGGGACGGTTCTGGCGACCCATGAAGCGCCGCGCCTGGAAGCTCAAGCAGTACAAGGAGCTGAAGAAGGTCTTCGGCAAGAAGAAGGCCGACGAGATGACGGCGCTGCGCACCGTGGCCGTCACCCCCTACTGGAACAGCCCGCGCACGCTGATCAGCCACCTCAAGAAGCACTTCCCCGATCTCGAGCCGAAGACCGACGAGGTGACGTCATGATCAGCAAGGGCAAGCTGGCCCAGATCCATATCGCCAAGGCCCAGCTGGGCCTCGGCGACGACGAGTATCGGGCAATCCTGGCGCGCACCGCCGGGGTGAGCAGTGCCAAACAGCTCACCAATCGCAACGTCGGCAACGTGCTGGCGGAGTTCCGGCGCCTGGGCTGGCAGCCCAAACCGGCGAAGAAGGCAGGCCGCAAGCCCCCTCGTCCACCGGCCACCCGCCAGGTGGTGATGGGCAAGGTCGAGGCGCTGCTCGCCGATGCCGGGCGCCCCTGGGCCTACGCCGATGGCATGGCCCGGCACATGTTCCGGGTCGAGCGGGTCGACTGGCTCGACGATGCCCAGCTGCACAAGCTGATGCAGGCGCTGATCATCGACAACAAGCGGCATGGAGGTGAAGGCTGATGGCGGACGACACTCAGGACATGGGCTTCGAGATCCCCGAGGACGCCCTGGCGCGCCTCGAGGATCCCGAGATCCTGCGCAAGTGGCCCCAGGGGCTCTCGGACATGGTGACGGTGATCGCCGCAGCCCTGCGCCGCGCCGGCGACGACGAGGCCACCGCCCGGGAGCGTGCCTTCCGGGCCGTGCGCGCCCTGGCCCAGTACGCCGGCGGGCGCAGCCTCTACGTGCCCAAGGGCGAGGCCCTGGACCGCGCCCTGCGCGATCGCGACATCTGGGAGCACTTCGACGGCGCCAACGTCACGGCGCTGGCACGCCAGCACGACCTCACCGAGGTGCAGATCTACGCCATACTGGCAGAGCAGAGGAAGCTAGCCCGGCAGCGGGTACAACCGGGGCTGTTCTAAACCAATAAGAGGAGCAGGGTCATGAAACGGACCAAAATAATCGTCATCACCATGCTGTGTGCAGTACTGGTCGGCTGTGCATCAGCACCACCCGTGGATAAGCAGACACGATCCGGGTACGCGGAGGCCATGATTCCGCACCTCAACGGCGAGGAAATCCGCGACAAGATAGTCTCCAGGTGCCTGGACCGGGGCTTCTCGATCGACACCTCGACAGAGACGCAGGTGACTTGCCGCCAGCGGGTAGACGGCGCGGCTGGCATCATGACCTGGGCAATGATCGGCAACAGCTACTCCACCCAGCCCGATGCGGTGCTTCGCTTCACCATTGCCAACAGTGAGGGCGCCTACCGCGTTGTGGCACAACCCCACGTCGAGACCCAGATGGCCATGGGTCAGATGCGACGCATGAGCTTGAAAGAGAACAACGAGCTTCGTAACAACCTGCAGGCCTTCCTCGATTCGATCTAGCCCCGCTTTACAGCACGCCAGCGATCGCGCTAAATATCCTGTCCATGCCCCGCCCAGAGCGGGGCATTTTTCGTAAGGCGCCTGAATTCCGGGCCATCCCGAATCCTCCCTAGCCTGAAGGCTCAAGCAACACCTTGAGCGATCCATTACCCCTTCAGGCGAGGTGACCCGTGCTCTCCAAGATCCTGCTCGACAAGCTCCGTGTCAGTGCCTGGCTGGTCGCCGGCATGGTGCTGGCCTTCCTGATCATCGAGACCCATCCCGATCTGCTCGACCGGCTGCTGTGGTCGCTGGCGCTGCTGGCGTTGGGCACCTGGCTGGGCTACTGGATCGATCGCACGCTCTTCCCCTATGCCCGGCCGGGCGACCTCTATCGCGCCGCCAATCGGCTCGCGGCCGGTAATGTGCACGTGCCGGAGGGCGGCCGCTGGATGCGCCGCGAGGCGAGCCTGGCGGCCCTTCGCCGCGCGGCGGTGGTGATCGTGGTGCTCTTCCTGCTGAGCCTGGGGGTGTGACGTGGCTATCTCACGCCGCGCCATCCTCGCCGCCATCGCCGCCGAGACCGCCGAGCGCAGCGGCCCCATGCCGGCCTGGCTGGTGACCATCGCCGTCAACGCCAGGAGCAAGGCCGACCAGACCGCCGTGGATGCGGAGCTGGTCGCCCTGCGTGCCGCCGGACTGATCGACTATCACCGCGACGGCGGCACCGGCAGCGGCCTGGAACTGACCGCCGAGGGTCGCCAGGCCCTCAAGGATCTAAACCAGGGCAAGTCAGGGCCCAGGCTGCCGGACAAGCCAAAGCCCAAGCCAGCGCCCGCGGCGGCGCCATCACCGGCCCCGGCGCCGGCACCGCCTCCACCCGAGCCACCTGCGCCGCCCGCCGATCCCGAACGGGTCGACCCCGATGCGCAGCCGCAGCTCTACGGCCTGCTGTTGCAACTGGGATCGGTACTGATCGAGGACCTGGAGGCCGCCACGGCCGGGCGTGACCTCTATCGCGCCCTGCACCTGAACGACCTGGCCAAGCGCGTGCTGCGCCACACCGGAGGACCCCGGTCATGATCTCCCGACACTTCAAGCGCGCCGAGTTCGCCTGCCGCTGCGGCTGCGGCTTCGACACCGTCGACCAGGGCACCCTCGATATCCTCGAGGCGGTGCGTACCCACTTCGGCGCCCCAGTGATCGTCACCAGCGGCTGCCGCTGCCCGGCCCACAATGCCGCCGTGGGCGGGGTGCAGAACTCCCAGCACGTCCTGGGCCGCGCCGCCGACATCAAGGTGCGCAACGCCGAGCCACGCACCGTGCGCGACTACATCGCCCGCCACTTCCCCGCGGCGAGCCTGGGGCTCTATGCCACCTTCGTCCACGTCGATACCCGCTCGAACGGCCCGGCACGCTGGCCGTTGGGACAGGAGGGCTGAGATGGATGAATGGAGCTGGAAGGATGCCGTCGCCGAGGTCGCGCAGTTCGCGCCCGCCGTGGCCGCTGCGATTGGCGGGCCTCCTGCTGGGGGCATCGCTGCTGGTGCCGCCCGCATGGTCACTGGCCTGCTGGGTGTCGAAAACACTCCTGGCGGCCTGGTGGCAGCGGCTCAGGACCCGGAGAAGCGCGCCGAACTGATCCGCATCGACCAGGAGCACCGTCGGGAGCTGGAGAAGCTGCGCCTCGAGGCCGAGGCCGCCGAAGCCCATGAAGCGACCAAGCGGCTCGCCGAGATCAACCAGACCATCCGCGCCGAGGCCGCCAGCCAGGACGCCTTCGTGCGCCGCTGGCGACCCAGCTTCGGCTACCTGGTGGCCATCTCGTGGGCCGTGATGACCCTGGCCCTCGCCTGGTCCATCGTCATGGCGCCGGGCGAGGCCGGCACCGTGGCCCAGGCCATCACCGCGCTGACGCCAATGTGGTCGGTGGCCCTGGCGATCCTCGGCATCAACGTCAGCAAACGCAGCCAGGACAAGCAGGTCGCCGCCGGCCAGTCGCCGGCGCCGGGTTTCATGGGCGCCATCGCCACCCGCCTGGCGGGTCGGCAGAAAGACCGATAACGAGGGACGCGGGGGAATGATGGAATCGATCGACTGGAACGCCGCCAAGGTGCTCTTCGATGTCGCCCAGGCGCTGTTCATGGCCGGCGTGGCGGCCTACGTCTGGTGGACCAACAAGCACCGCGCCACCAGCACCGCCATCGCCGAGGTCAATTCGCGCATCGACGCCGTCGACAAGCACGTCGCGCGGATGGAACAGACGCTGGAGAGCCGCCCGGGTTACGGCGAGATCGAGGTGCTGCGCACGGAGCTAGCCCAGATGAACCGTGGCATGGCCCAGATCAGCGCCGAGATGCAGGGCACCTCGGCGCTGCTCAACCGGCTGCACGAGTACCTGCTGACCGAGAAGGGGAACGGACGATGAGCGCGAACTACCAGGACTTCGAGACCGAGGGCCGGCGGCTGGGCATCCTGCGCATTCTCGCGCGCCGCAACCAGTTCACCGCCAACGAGTACTCGCTGGGCGATGAGCTCAAGGGCGCCTATGCCCATCACGTCAGCCGCGACCGCCTGCACGGGGATCTCGCCTGGCTGGAGGAGCAGGGGCTGGTGATCACCCAGCAGCCCCGCGCCGGCTGGGTGATCACCCTGACCGCCCGCGGGGCCGATGTGGCCGAGGGCAACGCCCAGGTGCCTGGGGTGGCCAAGCCGCGCCCGGGTATCGTCTGAGGAGATCGCCATGCCCCCGCGCAACAAGGTCTACGACCTGCCGCCGGAGATCCGCGAGGAGCTCAACGAGAAGCTGGTCAGCACCGGCTTCCAGGGCTACTCGGCGTTAGCCGACTGGCTGGAGGAGCGCGGCTATAACGTCTCGCGCAGCTCGGTGCATCGCTACGGCAAGGACCTCCAGGAGGAGTTCGAGGAGGCCATGGGCGACGTGCGCAAGACCACCGAACTGGCCCGGGCCATGACGGCGGAGCAGGACGACGAGAGCGGTGCGCTGATCGACGCCACCGCGCGCATCGTCCAGGACCAGCTGCTGCGCATCACCATCGCCATGCGCAAGGCCGAGCATGAACCGGAGAAGGCCGCCAAGCACCTAGCCAGCGTCACCCGCGCCCTGGCCGACATCGGCCGGGTGAGCCTGGGCCAGAAGAAGTGGGCCCGGGAGCTGCGCCAGGAGGTCGCCCAGGAGGCCGCCGAGGCCGCCGAGGGGGCGCTGGCCGGCCAGGGCATGACACGCGAGGCCATCGATTCCATCAAGCGCGACATCCTGGGGATCGCAGGATGACCATGCCCGACTATGCCGACATGCCCCAGGCGTTGGGTCGCCTCGGAGTTCCCCTTGATCATCCCTGCCAGCAAGCGGTAGAGCGACTCGCTCTGGTTCGTGAGCGCATAGAGTTGGCGCCAGAAGAGTACGGCGAGCAAGTGGCGAAAGCCGCCCGTCAGGTGGATCGCGAGTGGCAGGCGTTGGAGGTTGTCTCATGACTGCCGCGCTACCCGCTTCCGTCCTGCTGCCCTACCAGAAGGCCTGGGTCGAGGACGCCGCCGACCTCAAGATCGCCGAGAAGAGCCGCCGGACGGGCATCACCTGGGCCGAGGCGGCCGACGCCGTGCTCTCGGCCAGCGCCTCCCGGGCCGCTGGCGGCACCAACCACTTCTACGTCGGCTCCAACAAGGACATGGCCATCGAGTTCATCGATGCCTGTGCCATGTGGGCCAAGGCTTTCGACCGGGCGGCCAGTGCCATCCAGGAGGAGGTGCTGGTTGATGAGGACAAGGACATCCTCACCTTCAACATCCACTTCGCCAGCGGCTTCAAGATCCAGGCGCTGAGCTCGCGGCCCTCCAACATGCGCGGCCGCCAGGGCAACGTGACCATCGACGAGGCGGCCTTCCACGAGCAGCTCGCCGAGGTGCTCAAGGCCGCCCTGGCCCTGACGATGTGGGGCGCCAAGGTGCGGCTGATCAGCACCCACAACGGCGTCGACAACCTCTTCAACGAGCTGATCCAGGACAGCCGCGCCGGCAAGAAGCGCTACAGCGTGCACCGCATCACCCTGGACGACGCCTGCGAGCAGGGCCTCTACCAGCGCATCTGCCAGGTGCGCGGCAAGCCGTGGAGCCAGGCGGCGGAGGACGAGTGGAAGGCCAACCTGCTGGCCGACACCGCCACCCGCGAGGACGCCCTGGAGGAGTACTACTGCGTGCCCAAGGCCGGCGGCGGCGCCTACCTCTCCCGGGCGCTGATCGAGGCGCGCATGGTCGAGGCGCCGGTGGTGCGCTTCGAGGGCTCGGCGGAGTTCAACGCGGTACCGGAGCACTACCGCGCCCTGGAGATCGAGGACTGGTGCCAGCGCGAGCTCGCCCCGCTGCTCGATCAGCTCAACCCCCGCGACGCCCACGCCTTCGGCGAGGACTTCGGCCGATCCGGGGATCTCACCGTGATCGCCCCCATGGCCATCACTGCCCAGCTGGTGCGCCGCGTGCCCTTCCTGGTGGAGCTGCGCAACGTGCCCTTCAAGCAGCAGGAACAGGTGCTGTTCTATGTCGTCGACCGGCTGCCGCGCCTCCAGGCCGGCGCCCTGGACGCCCGGGGCAACGGCCAGTACCTGGCCGAGCAGGCCGTCGATCGCTACGGCGCCGGGCGAGTCGAGGCGGTGATGCTCTCCCAGGGCTGGTACCTGGAGCACATGCCGCCCTTCAAGGCCGCCTTCGAGGATGCCGGCATCGAGATCCCCCGCGACCGCGACGTGGCCGACGACCTGCGCGCCCTGCAGGTGATCAAGGGCATCCCCAAGCTGCCCGACGGCAAGACCGGCGATGCCAAGGCCCGCCACGGCGACGCCGCCATCGCCCTGGCCCTGGCGCACAGCGCGAGCCTTGCGGACACAACCGAGATCGACTTCATCCGCGTGCCGCGCAGCGGTACCACGGACCCCGACGAGGATGACGACATGAGCGACGGCTTTGGCGGTTTCAAGGACACGGGAGGTGGCGCATGGTAGCCATCAAGGGGATGCTCAATCGCCTGTTCGGCGGCGGCCGCGAGGCCCTCGAGCAGCAGCAGACCGACGACGAGGACGGCGTCGGCATGGCCCGGGTGGGCCAATTGAAGCGCGAATTCGCCGAGCACCCGAGCAAGGGCCTGACCCCGGCGCGGCTCTACCAGATCCTCGAGGAAGCCGAGCAGGGCCACCTCAAGGCCCAGAGCGAGCTGTTCGAGGACATGGAGGAGAAGGACGCCCAGATCGGCGCGGATCTCGGTAAGCGCCGCCAGCTCGCCGCCGAGCTCGAGTGGCAGATCGTCCCGCCGGACAACGCCAGCCGCGCCGAGCGCAAGGCCGCCGACCAGGCCGCCGAGGTGTTCGCCGGCCTCGAGGTCGAGGACCTGATCCTCGATCTCGGCACCGGAATCGGCCACGGCTGGGCCAACCTGGAGCTGCCCTGGGCGCGCGACGGTTCGATGCGTTACATCGAGCAGCCGATCCTGCGTCCGCACTCCTGGTTCCGCCTGCATCCCGACGACCAGAACGTCATCACCCTGCGCGACCACTCCGCCACCGGCGCCGAGCTATGGCCGCTGGGCTGGATCCAACACCGCCACCGCGCCAAGCCGGGCTATGTGGCGCGCATGGGCATCCACCGCATGCTGGCCTGGCCGTACCTGTTCCAGAACTACGCCCTCGGGGATCTCGCCACGCTGCTGGAGATCTATGGCATGCCGGCGCGACTCGGCAAGTATCCCAAGAACGCCACCGACCGCGAGAAGGCCACCCTGCTCAAGGCGGTGGTGGCCATGGGCAAGGACGCCGCCGGCATCATCCCCGACGGCATGTCCATGGAGTTCCTGGAGGCCGCCGGCAAGGGATCGAGCGCCGACGTCTACAAGGTGATGATGGACTGGTGCGAGCGCGCCAAGGCCAAGGCGATCCTCGGCGGTACGCTCACCTCCGGTACCGGCGAGGGCACCAACACCAACGCCCTGGGCAACGTCCACGAGCGCGGCCAGCAGTCGCTGATCCGCTCCGACGTGCGCCAGTACGCTGGGGGCATCCAGCGCTTCGTGCTGTGGCCCATGGCCGCCCTGAACTTCGGCATCGAGGATCGTCGCCGGGCACCGCGCTTCTACCTCGACCTCGGCGAGACCGAGGACTTCAAGTCGCTGGCCGAGACGCTGCCCACCTTCGTCGACATGGGGGCGCGGATTCCCACCTGGTGGTTCCACGAGAAGACCCGCATCCCCAAGGCCGGCGACCAGGAGGAGGTGCTCCAGCCTAGGGCCAAGGCCCCGCCGGTGCCACCGGCGGCGACCACGCGCCGCCTGGCGGTCGCCCGGGAGGCGCTGCCGGCGGTCCGCGACGTCGCCGAGGCCCAGCGCCAGCGCCTCCAGGAAGCGGGCGATGCCGCCCTGGAGCCGTGGATCGAGCGGATCCGCACCGAGGTAGCGGCCGCCGCCGACCTCGCGGACCTACGCGATCGGCTGGCAGCGCTCGGTGAGGAGCTGCCGCTGGACGATTTCGGCGCGGTGATGACCGAGGCCCTCGCCGCCGCCCACCTGGCCGGCCGCTACGACATCCTGGAGGGCGCCTGATGGTCGCCGCCCGCTACGGCTCGCTGCCGTTCCGTGAGCAGATCCGGGCCTTCCGGGAGCGGGTGCCGATCGCCACCCGGGCCTGGGACGACGTCTACGGCCGGGAGAACGACCAGGCCTTCGCTGTGGCCGGCAGCACGCGCCAGGCCATCGTCGAGGACTTCGCCGACGCCGTGGGGCGCGCCATCGAAGGAGGCCGGACCCTGGAGGACTTCCGCCGCGACTTCGATGAAATCGTCGCCCGCCACGGCTGGGCCTATAACGGCAGCCGCGGCTGGCGCTCCCGGGTGATCTACGACACCAACCTGCGCCAGAGCTACGCCGCCGGCCGCGAGGCGCAGATGGCCGACCCCGAGCTGCGCCGCGCCCGGCCCTATGGCCTCTACCGCCACGGCGGCAGCAAGAATCCCCGCCCGCACCACATCGACAAGGACGGCTGGGTGGTGCCCATCGACGACCCCTGGTGGGATACCTGGACACCCCAGAACGGCTGGGGCTGCAGCTGCAAGAAGTTCATGCTGAGCCAGGCCGACGTCGACCGGCTGGGCCTGGCGGTCAAAGAAGCCCCACAGATCGAGCGCGAGACCCGCGTGGTCGGCGCCAACGGGCCCAACCCGCGCACCGTGGAGGTGCCGGTGGGCATCGACCCCGGCTTCGAGCACCGACCCGGCATGGCCCGGCTGCGCGGCATCACCCCGCGACCGCTGGGCGAGCCCCTGCCGGCGCCGCGCACCGCCCCGGCGCGCTCCGCGCCCGATCTGCCCCCGCCGCCGCGCCCGGCCCCCGAACCGCCGGCAGCCGACGGCCCCGAGGCCGAGGTCGGCGCCTTCCTCGCGCGGTTCGGTGTGGACGAGGCCGACGGTGTGGCCTTCCACCGCGACGCCCTGGGCGAGATCCTGCCGCTTTCCCGCCAGCTGTTCGTCGATGAGGCCGGCGAGCTGGCCCTGGGGCAACTCACAGGCAACCTCACCCTGCTGGCCGAGACCCTGGACGCGCCGGACGAGATCTGGACGGCGCTGGTCCATGACGAGGCGGCCGGCCGCTGGCGGCTGCGCCGCCGCTACCTGGCATGGTTCCAGGGCGGGGCAGTGATGATGGAGTGGGGCCGTGCCGGTTGGGCCGCCTGGGTCGGCAGCCCGGACAATGCGCAGATCGATGAGTGGCGGCGCGGCGTGCGGCTGTATCGTCGCGGCGAAGAGGAGAACTGACATGGCCGGTGCCCGCATCCAGCTCGACCTCGAGGCCCGCACGGTCCTGGCCGCCATTGGCGAGCTGATCGACCGCATGGAGGATCCCCGCCCGGCGTTCCGCGAGATCGGCGAGTACCTGGATCTCGCCCACCGCGACCGCTGGGACGCCCAGCGCTCGCCGGATGGCACCCCCTGGGCGCCGCTGTCGCCGGTGACCCGGGCACGCAAGAAGAAGAATGCCGACCGCGTGCTGGTGCTCGAAGGCTACCTGCGCGACACCCTGCGCTACCAGGAGAGCGCCACGGAGCTGCTGTTCGGTACCGACCGGGTGTATGGCGCCGTGCACCAGTTCGGCGCCCGGCAGGGCGCCTTCGGCACCACCGCCCGGGGTGGGCCCATCCCCTGGGGCGACATCCCGGCGCGCCCCTGGCTGGGCCTGGCCAGCGAGGACGAGCAGCCGGTGCTGGAGATCCTGGAGCGGCATGTGATGAATATCTAACGTCCGATTGCTTCCTCCATCTGCGACCTCTAACGTTTGGTGAAACAACAGGAGGCGCTTGTGGCAGAGAATGCAGGGAACGAAGAATACAGTGTGGCCATGCCGCTCAGGCTCTATTTCAAGACCGATGAGCCGGTAGCCATCAAGGAAGTAGCGGATTCGCTGGTCGCGATGGAGAAGTTGGCCAAGCGCATTCCGATCATGCTGAGTCAGTTGAGCGGCGTCGAGATCGACACCCACCAGCTCAGCGTCGAACGGATCGAGTCGGGAAGCCTGTTGGAAGCTCTGGTGCTGATGGTCTTTCTCAGCTCATCGGATCAACAGGCCGCCCTGTTCAAGTTCCTGGAGCAGCATCCCATGGGGAAACCTCTCAAGTACGGACTGGCTGGCTTGTTTGCCTTGCTGCTGATCAGCGAGGGCTATCATCTGGTCACGGACTTCCTCAAGGAGGACGCGCCGAGCATCCAGGGCAACCACAACACCATCATCACGATCACTGCCGACGAGATGGACGTGTCGGAGGAGGCGCTTCGCGAGGCCCTCGCCTTTGCGTCAGGAGGCAATCGCAAGGAGCTCGCCCGTTCCGCGCTTGACGTGGCCAGGCCCATCGCGGGCCACGCGAATGCCTCCATTCACTCGGAGGGAGCGGAGTCGCCGATATCGATACCTCCTGAAGCCGTCAGCGAGATCCCCTTCGAGGCCGATCTCAATGCCCAGGAGCATGACATCGACTATGAGAACACCCTGGTGCAGATCCGGGCGCTCGATCGGGATAAGACAGATTCAGGCTGGTGGGGCATCATGCCGGTGATCGGCGACAAGCGACTGCGCCTGCATTTCACGGATGACGTCGATGCTGATTCCATCACTCACCGGCCTGACGTTCATGTCGATGCGACCGTCACCTACCGGAATGACATCAACAAGGCCAAGCTGGTGCCAAAGCACATCACCATCACGAGGATCTACCCCGCCGAAAGGCGCTGAATGAGCCAGCTGCCTGAGAGGCCCGCTAAGCGCTTCGGAAGCCCTACCCGCTACGCTGGCCCGCGATTTTCCTGCTAGGCGCGTTATAGCCGCGTTAGAAACGCGAGACGGGGCGTTGCCACCCGAGCCGGCGGCTCGTAATGTGCCGGCAACCCTCCCCGGCAATGCCATCACCCCCTCGCAAACTCGCAAGATGCTTTAAATCCGACCCCCGCACATGCCCCGCCATGCTGCGGGCATGACTACTGCATCCGCCAAGCCCTCCGTCGCCGTCTGCGCCCTCGCCGTGCGCTCCGCCGACGACAAGACGCGCCTGATTCCGGCCGGCACCTTCCACGCCCCGCGCGGGGCCATGGCCGGCAGCGGCCCCTGGCACCTGGACGCCCAGGGCGCCGCGGCGCTGATCGGCCTGGCGGCTTCCCGCTCCACCGACATCGTCATCGACTACGAGCACCAGACCCTGCTGGCCGAGCGCAACGGCCTGCCGGCCCCGGCGGCCGGCTGGGTCGACCCGCGCTCGCTGGAGTGGCGTGACGACGGCCTCTACGGCGCCGTCAGCTGGACGGCCGCCGCCAAGGAGGCCATCGAGGGCGACGCCTACCGCTATCTCTCCCCGGTCTTCCCCTATGACCCCGACTCCGGCGCCGTGCTGGATCTGCTGCACGTGGCCCTGACCAACACCCCGGCCATCGACGATGGCGCGATCTCGGCACTCGCCGCGGCGCGCATGACGACCCACCCCCAGGAGGATGACTCCGTGAACCGTGAACAGTTGATTGCCCTGCTGGGCCTGGCGGCCGAGGCCACCGACGAGCAGATCCAGGCCGCTATCGAGGATCTGCAGGCCACCGCCGAGGCCCACGCCAAGCTCCGCGAGGAGATGGCCCTCAAGGAGGGGGACGACGCCGGCGAGGCCGTCGCCGCCCTCAAGGCCCAGGCCTCGGCGAAGCCTGCCACGTCCGCCGAGCCGGACCCCGCCAAGTTCGTGCCACGGCCCGTCTACGAGGAGGCCGTGGCCGCGCTCTCCGCCGCCAAGGTCGGCGAGGACCAGGAGATGGACCGCCTGATCGACGAGGGCCTCAAGGACGGCCGCATCGCCGGCAAGGCCACCGCCGACTGGCTGAAGGGCCAGGGGCTGGCCGCCTGCAAGGCCCACCTCAAGGACGCGCCGAGCCTCGCCGCGCTCAAGGGCGGCACCCAGACCGCCGGCAAGCCGCCCGAGACCCCAGCACCGAAGGCCGGCCATCTTTCCGATGCCGAGCTGGCCGTGTGCAAGAGCATGGGCCTGACCGAAGAGCAATACCGCCAGGCCAACCCGGCCGACGACAAGTAAGGGAGGAGCGCCACCATGGTCGCCGCTACCAAGAACCGCAACACCCCGACCCGCGCCGGCAACCGGCGCAGCGCCCCCGTCGCCGCCGGGGCCCTGTGCTATGCCGGGGCCATCGCCGTGGGCAACGCCACCGGCTACGCCGAGCCAGCCAGCACCGCCACCGGTCTCACCGCCCTGGGCGTGTTCCACCACTACCAGGACAACGTCGGCGGCGCCGATGGCGACCAGGTAGTCGAGATCGAGAGGGGCCATTTCCACTTCGCCAACTCGGCCGCCGCCGACGAGATCACCGTCACCGACATCGGCAAGGTCTGCTACCTGGTCGACGACCAGACCGTGGCGCTCACCGATGGCACCGCCAGCCGCTCGATCGCTGGCATCGTCGATGACGTCGACGCCAACGGCGTCTGGGTCAACATCGATCCCACCAACGGCGTGAACCTCGCCTGATAGGAGCTCATCACCATGGATCTGACGTCCGCGAATCTCCAGGCGCTGTTCAAGGCCTACAAGACCAACTTCCAGCAGGGCTTCACCAGCCTGGGCGAGCAGGGCGCGCTCTACGAGCAGTTCTGCACCACGGTCAACAGCACCACCGCCGTGGAGGTCTACCCCTGGCTGAAGACCCTGCCGCGCATGCGCGAGTGGCTGGGCGACCGGGTGGTGCATGGCCTCGAGGGCGCCGACTTCAGCATCAAGAACCGCAAGTTCGAGCTGACCGCCGGCGTGCCCCGCGATGCCATCGAGGACGACACCTACGGCCTCTACGCGCCGACCTTCGAGGAGTTCGGGCGCAGCTCCCGCGAGCACCCCAACGAGCTCGCCGTCGAGGTGCTGGAAGCCAACCCGCTCTGCTACGACGGCCAGAACCTGTTCGATACCGACCACCCGGTGCTGGATGCCAGCGGCGCCGAGACCTCGGTCTCCAACGACATGGGCGGCAGCGGGCCGGCCTGGTACGTGATGGACCTCTCCCGGGCCATCAAGCCGATGATCTTCCAGCGCCGCCGCGACTACGACTTCCGCGCCCTGACCGACCTGATGAGCGATCGCGTCTTCATGACCGACGACTTCATGTTCGGCACCGATGCGCGGGTCAATGCCGGCCCGGGCCTGTGGCAGCTGGTGGTGCGCTCCAAGCAGACGTTCAACGCGGCCAACTACAAGGCGGCCCGCGAGCGGCTGACCACCCTGAAGGGCGACCACGGCCGTCCGCTGGGGCTGCGCCACACCCACACCATGGTGCCCAACACCCTGGAGGGCGATGCTCGCGTGATCCTCATGAACGAGCGTGACGCGGCCGGGGCCACCAACCCCTGGAAGGGCACCTCGCAGCTGGTGCTCAACGCCTGGCTGGCCAACGCCTGAGGCTGAGTTGATCCACTGATCCGGCGCTGCGCCCGCCCGATGGCGGGCGCAGCGGGAGGAGAGAGACGATGACGACCCGCAAGTCGACCAGCAAGACCGCGGCCAAGCGCACTACCAAGGCCAGCGAGACCCAGGAAAAGCAGGCCGCGACCACCCAGCCCAATGCCGGCGACAGCGCGCAAGCGCCTGAGGCGGGCGGGGTCAAGGCCCCCCAGGACAAGGACGCCGCCACCCAGGAACCGGCCACGGATTCGGCCGCCAAGGAAGGCCCCTCACAAGACGAGGCCGCCCAGGGCGATGCCAAAGCGCCTGCGAAGGACGCCAAGGACAGCCGCACCCCCGGCGAGATTCTCGGCGTGTTCGTGCGCACCAAGAAGCGCTACGGCTCGCGTCGCCGGGCCGGCTTCCGCTTCACCCGCGAGGGTCACGGCATCGCGCTCTCGGCGCTGAGCGACGAGCAGCTCGAGCAGCTGCACGCCGATCCCGCCCTCGAGGTCGAGGAGTGCACCTTCCCGGCCGACGACGACGGCGAAGCGGAGCAGTAAGCCATGCCCTACATCACCCTCCAGGATCTCATCGACCGCTTCGGCCAGGACGAGCTGCTCCAGCTGGCCGCCGATGACACCGGCCAGGCGATCGACCAGGGCGAGATCGATCTGGCCATCGCCGACGCCGGCGGCGAGATCGACGGGCGGGTGGCGGCCGGCGGCTACGCCGTGCCGCTGGATCCGGTGCCGAGCATCGTCCAGGCCTACGCCTGCGACATCGCGCGCTACCGGCTCTACGACGAACGCGCCACCGACCAGGTCACCAAGCGCTACGAGGACGCCATCAAGTTCCTGCGTGCCGTGGCCAAGGGCGAGGTGAAGCTCGGTATCGGCAGCGAGGCCGGCGGCGAGAGCGCAGGCAGCGCCGAGTTCCAGAGTGCCGAGCGGGTGATGCCGGGAGGGGGCTTCTGATGAGCCAGGCACTGCACCACGACGACTACCTGGTGGCCGAGGGCCTGATCCTCGCCCGCCTCGAGACGGAGCTGGCTGACCTGGCCGGGCTCAAGGTGCTCAGCACCGCGGATCTCGCGGGGGTCGACGAGGGCGCCCAGCATACCCCCGCGCTGCACGTCGTCTACATGGGCGATGCGGTGCCCGGAGGCGAGCAGGTTGACCAGGGCAACTACCACGTGCTGCGCCAGCGCTGGATGGTGGTGGCGGCGGTCCGCAACGCCCGCCAGCAGCGCAGCGGCCAGGCCACCAGGGCCGAAGCCGGGCCGCTCCTGTCGCGGGTCATCCAGGCGCTCTCCGGCTGGCGGCCGGGGGAGGGCCTGGGCTCGCTGACCCGGGTGAGCGCCCCAAGGCCGGCCTTCACCCCCGGCGGCTTCGGCTACTTCCCGCTGCAGTTCGAGACCGTGCTGATGACCCGCGCGCCCTCGGTCGATTGACCGCCGGCGACTGACCCCCAGGAGATCGACACCGTGAGTACCAAGACGAAAGCCCCTCAGCCCGCCCCGCGCCAGGAGGTGACCCTGGCCAAGCCCATCATCCAGGGCGGCAAACTGTACACCCCCGAGGGCAAGGAGAAGCCCCGGCTGACCCCGCGCCAGATCGAGCGCCTGACGGCATCCGGCCACATCGCCGTCAGCGGCGCCGGTGCCAAAGCCAACGCGAAGGAGGCCTAAGCCATGACTCGCAATCTCAATGTGGTGGTGCCCGCCGGCAAGGTCTACTTCAACCCGCGCCGCGATGATGGCACCTACGAGGGCTACCGCTACCTGGCGGAGACCCCGGCCTTCACCATCACCGCCCAGGGCGAGACTCTGCCGGTGGACGGCTCCGACGGCCCCACCGCCGAGCGCCTGTTCGACGTGCCGATCCGCGTCAGCCGCTCCGGCCGCACCACGCTGCGCGACATGAACGCCGAGAACTACGCGCTGTTCATGATGGGCGAGGCCAGCGAGGTCTCCCAGACCGATACCCCGGTGACCGACGAGGCCCACGCCGTGATGCCCGGGCGCTTCTACCAGCTGGGCGCGAGCACCACCAACCCCGGCGGGGTGCGCAACGTCTCGGCGGTGGACGTCCAGGACGAGACCGACACCACCACCTACGTGGCCGGCACCGACTATGTCGTCCATGCCGAGATCGGCATGCTCGAGATCCTCGAGGGCGGCACGATCACCGAAGAGACCCTCCACGTCGACTACACCCCGGCGGCAGAGACCCGCGACCGCGTGACCACCAACCAGCTCGGCGCCCGGCGCGGCGAGGTCAAGTTCGTGGCCAACAACACCGAGGGTCAGAACCGCGACATCTACATCCCCGAGGCGCGCCTCTCCCCGGACGGCGAACTGCCGATGAAGAGCCGCGAGAACCCCCAGGAGATGCCGCTGATCGTCGCCGTGCAGACCCGCGACGGTTACGCCCAGCTCTACGTCGACGGCCGCGCCGCCGCTTAACCAGGAGGACAGCAGCGCATGAGCGAGCATCGCCCCGAACAGGATCCCGAGATCCTCTTCCCCGACGAGACCCTCGAGATCGCCGGCGAGACGATCGAGGTGCGCGAGTTCCGCTACCTGGAGGGGCTGCGCGCCATCGCCCTGGCCCGGCCGCTGCTCAAGGCTCTGGCCGAGCTGCTCGAGGACGACGAGCTCGACGCCCTGGCCCTGGACGGCCTGATCGCCGAGCACTACACGGCCTGGATCGCGCTGATGGCAATCAGCACCGGCAAGGACGAGGCGTGGATCGAGGGCCTGCGCGACCGCGACGGTCAGACACTCTCGATGACCTTCTGGCGGGTCAACTCGAGTTTTTTTATGCGGCGGCTGGTGTTCGGCGGGGCGCTGGCCAGGGCGATGCGCCAGATGGTAGCCCCGACGACAGGGAACCCATCCCCCTCGGCGAGATCTTCGACGCCCTCATCAGTGGCGGCTACGGACGCAACCCCGGAGAGCTCGCCCGACGCCTGACCTGGCGGCAGATCCAGCGCTACTACGCGCTGACCCGCCGCCGGCGCGACGAGCATCACGCCGACCTGATCGAGGCGGTTTCCGTTGCCTGGGGCGGCAAGCCCAACCAGGAGATCCGCAAGCTGCGACACCGGAGCAACTCTGATGGCCGATCGTAACCTCGAACTCGCCCTGCGCATGCGCGCCGACCTGCAGCAGGCCCGGCGCCAGCTGCAGCAGGTGGAGCAGGAGCTGGGCGAGGTGGCGCGCGGTGGCGGTGCCGCCGGCCAGGGCATGCGCCGCTACACCCGCGAGGCCGACAAGGCCGAGCGCAGCTCACGGCGGCTCTCTTCCACCGTGGGGCAGGTGCGCAACCTGCTGGCCACCCTGGGGGCCGGCCTCGCCCTTCGTCAGTTGGTGCGCTACACCGACACGATGACCGGCCTGGAGAGCCAGCTGCGCCTGGTCACCGGCAGTCAGGACGAGTTCAACCAGACGTTCGCCGATCTCTACCAGCTCGCCAACAGCACTCGCCAGGGCCTCGAGCCCACGGTCAACCTCTATGCGCGCATGGCCCGCGCGACCGAGGAGCTGAATCTCTCGAATGAGGAGCTGCTGACCCTCACCAGAGCGATCAACCAGTCCTATATCGTCTCGGGCGCCAGCGCCCAGGAGGCCGCGGCCTCCACCCTGCAGCTGAGCCAGGCCATGGCCAGTGGCGTGCTGCGCGGCGAGGAGCTCAACTCGGTGCTGGAAAACAGCCCGCGCCTGGCCCGCGCCATCGCCGACGCCCTGGGCGTGACCATCGGGCGGCTGCGTGAGATGGGTCAGAACGGCGAGCTCACCGCCGAGCAGATCAGCCGCGCCCTGCTCGAGTCCGCCGACAGCATCGACCGCGAATTCCAGAGCATGGAGCGCACCGTCGGCCAGGCGCTCCAGCAGCTGCGCAACGACCTGCTGGTCACCTTCGGCGGCAGCGAGGTCGACGGTTTTACCGATGCCATCGACGATTTGCGCGAGGTGGTGACTGACCCCGGCTTCCAGCAGTCGATGGTTACCCTCGGTACCGCTGTGGCGGATCTGGTCGCCGCCATGGCCCAGGGGGTCAGCACCGGCACCAACTTCGCCGCCTGGGCCGGCGAGGAGCTCGCCGCCCTCACACAGGGCGTCGCTGGTGATGACATCGTACGCCTCGAGCAGCGGGCCGATGAGATCCGCAAGATGCTCGATACCCCCAGCCGCTCCCTGTCCGGCCAGGGCGATCGGCTGCGCTTCTTCGGCCCGACAGGACTGGTGGAGTACTGGGACGATAACGAGTTGAGAGCCGAGTTGTCGCGCCTCGAGAGCCAGATCGAGGACTACTGGGCCAAAAAGCCCCCCATTACCATAGACATCACCGACGGTCAGCGAGGCGAAGACAAGGACACAGGCAACCGCCCCACCACGCCTCCCGGCAGCAGTGGTCAGAGCGATGCCGCCCGCGAATATCAGGCCGCCCTTCAGGCCCTCCAGCAGCTCGACCAGGGCCTTCAGCAGCAGATCGCCACCTTCGGCGAGGGCGAGTCCGCGGCGCTCGAGTACCGACTGACCGTTGGCGACCTGGCCGACGATGTCGCCCGCCTGGGCGCCGAGGGCGAAGCGCTGGCCGCCAGCATCGTCGAGCAGGCCCGCGAGGTCGAACGCCTGACCGAGGCCGAGGAGCGCCGCGCCGAGGCCGAGCGTGAACGTCAGCAGGCACAGCAGCAGGCCGAGCAGGCCCTCCAGCAGATCCTCGATCAGGCCGACCCGGCCCGCGCCCTGGAGCGCCAGTTAGAGCTGATCGAGGAGCTCAAGCGCCAGTTCCCCGAGTACGCCGCCGCCTTGGAGCAGGCCGCCACCCAGGTCAGTCAGCGCATCGATGAGATCAACCAGGGGCTGGTCAACGCCCGGACCATCAACAGTGAGTTCGCCTACGGCGGCTCCGATGCGCTCATGTCTTTCGCCGAGGACATCGCCAATGGCCGCGAGGCCATCGACAGCCTGTCCGATGCCTTTCGACAGTTTGCCAGCGACTTCCTGCTGCAGATCGCGCGGATGATCGCCCAGCAGGCCATTTTCAATGCCCTGCAGTCGATGGGGGGAGGCGCCGGTATTGGCGGCGCGATCGCCGGCCTGCTGCAGTTCCACGGCGGCGGCGTAGTCGGCCAGGGTGGCACCTCTCGCGATCTGTTTGGCACCGCTCCGCGCTATCACACCGGCGGCATCGCAGGCCTGGCGCCCGACGAGGTGCCCGCGATCCTGCGCCGCGGCGAGGAGGTGCTCACCGCCGCCGACCCCCGCCATCGCGACAACCAGGGCGGCGAGGGCGGCGGTGAGCAGAGGATCTACAACCTGCTCGATACCGACCAAATGGCCCAGGCCGTGATGGCCAGCCCCAGGGGCTCGAAGGGCATCGTCAACGTGATCCGCGCCAACAAGACGCAGATCCGCACCATCCTGGGGAACTGATCATGCCGCTACCCGATGGCGTCGACGCGATCTGGCCCTTTCCGCCGAACTGGGTGCGCCCGGTGGCCGAGCGGCGCGAGTACCAGACCGACATCCTCGGCTCTCGGGACCGCACCGAGCAGCGCCGGGCCCTGCGCGGCAAGCCCCGGGCGGCCCTGGAGTACCGCGTCACTGTGGATCGCGACCAGGCGCGCCGCCTCGACCGCATGCTGTGGTCGCTGCAGCCCTACACCCTGCTGGTGCCGCTGTGGCCCCGGGGCTGCCGGCTCTCGGCCGACGCCGCCCTGGCCGCGACGGTGTTGGTGCTGGACCGGCCCTTCCCGGGCGACACCCGCGTCGGCGACCCGCTGATCATCGCCCCCGGCGACGATACCCCCGAGGCGGCCACCCTGGCGGGGATCTCCGCCGACCGGCAGACCCTGACCCTCGCCGATCCGCTGGATCTCTCCTGGTCGGCCGGTGCCCGGGTCTACCCGGCCTGGCCCTGCGTGATGCCGAGCGACATCCGCGGTCGGCGGCGTACCGCCCAGGTGCTGGAGCTGCCGCTGCGCTTCGAGCGCCTGGTCGATACCCGACCGGCGGGGGCGGCCTACGGGGCCCCCGACCTCGAGGTCGGCGGGGTCGAGGTGCTGCTGCGCGAGGTCAACTGGGCCGGCGGGCTGGACGCCACCTACGACTGGCCGGCGACGCTGGTGGACAGCGGCATCGGCCCCCAGTTTCGCGAGGTGCTGGGGCGATTCGCCCCGCACACCCTGGCCGGCGAGGTGGTCTGCGAGGGACGCGCCGCGGTCGACTGGTGGCAGGGCTTCTTCGACCGTCACAAGGGGCGCCTCGGCCAGTTCCTGGTGCCGACCCGCATCGACCCGCTGCCGCTGGTGGCGCCGACCCTGGGCGGCATCGACTTCGAGCTGGCGGACGGCGACGTCGGCCGCTACCTGCCGCCCCCGGAGGTGTTCACCCACCTGCTGGTGCGCAAGCAGGACGGCAGCCGGGCACTCTACGAGATCGACACCATCACGGCCGACCTCGGCGCCGACGTCACCCGCATCACCACCCTCGACCCCTGGGATGAAGCCTACGGCCCCGAGGAGGCGCTGGGCACGCAGTTCGTCATGACCGCCCGCCTGGCAAGCGACGCCCTGGAGATCACCTGGCTGACCGACGGCGTGGCCACCTTCACGCTGGCCCTCGCCGCCGCGGAGCGCATCGCATGAGCTTTTCCGACTACGAGACCAGTCGCGCCAATGGCCAGCCGGTGGAGCTCTACGAGTTCCGCTACGGCGACGCCCCGGCCGACATCATCCGCCTGACCAGTGCCGACGAGGACATCATCGTGGGGGCCGACACCTATGCGGCCATCGCCATCGAGCGCGACGGGTTCAGCGAGGACGGCGACCCGGACGACAGCGCCACCCTCAGCCTGACGCTGCCCCACGCCAACGCGCTGGCCGACCTCTATCGCATACAGCCGCCGGAGAAGACGGTCACCGTCAAGCTGCGCGTCATGCACCGTAACGACCCGGCCCAGCAGATCACTGCGCTGTGGTCTGGCCGGGTGGTGGGGGTCGCCTGGGAGTACCCGGAGATGACGGTGGCGCTGGAACGCATCTCCACCTCGCTCAAGCGCACCGGGGTGCGGGCCCGCTACCAGCGCCAGTGCCGCCACGTTCACTACGGGGCCGGCTGCCGGCTCAACCGGGTCGACTTCGAGACCACCGGCGAGGTGCTCGCGATGCCCTCGACCACCCAGGTGCAGGTCGCCGAGGCGGCGGGCTTCGCCGATGGCTACTTCACCGGTGGGTTCATCGACGTCGCCGGCGCCCTGCGCCTGATCATCGGCCACGCCGGCGACCTGCTGACCATCAATCGTCAGCTCGATGACCTCGCGGTGGGCGCCACCGTGAAGGCGTACCCGGGCTGCGACCGCTCGGCGGCCACCTGCGATGCCAAGTTCGCCAATGTCGATAACTACGGGGGCTTCGATTTCATCCCCGGCAAGGGCCCCTTCGAGGGCTCGTCCCTGGTGTGAGGTGAGTCATGGGATTCTGGATACAGTTCGCCATCGCCATCGCCCTGGCGGCTGTCAGCTACCTGCTGATGCCCAAGCCGAAGCTCCCCCACCGCTCGGCGGCGGAGAGGTTCGACATTCCCACCGCCCAGGAGGGCGCGTCGATCCCGGTGCTGTTCGGCACTCGCAAGATCAAGGGGGCCAGCGTGGTCTGGTACGGCGACATTCGCACCAAGGCGATCAAGAAGAAGGGGGGCAAGAAGTGAGCGACGAGCCGGTGGTGACCCTGCGGCACCTGCGTGCGCTGGGGTACTGCGTGCCGCGCATCCGGGCCTGGTGCCGGGAGCACGGTATCGACCTGCGCGAGTTCCAGGAGGAGCACGGCGTGCCCGTCTCCCGCGTGCGGGCCACCGGCTGCTACTTCGCGGCCAGGGCCGCCGATCTGGCCGAGAGCGAGGTGAACCATGGGCGGTAGCAAGAAGCAGACGGTCGGCTACAAGTATTACGCCGGCGTCCACATGGTGCTGTGCCATGGCCCCATCGACAAGATCGTCAGGATCGAGGTGGACGACCGTGTCGCCTGGCAGGGCTCCGCCGAGGCGGCGGCGAGTCCAGTGAGGGTCAACGTCGACAAGCCTAAGCTGTTCGGCGGCGAGTCCCGCGAAGGGGGCATCTCCGGCGCCCTGGACGTGCTGTTTGGGCTCTCGGGGCAGCCGCGCTCGGACTACCTCCTCGACAAGATCGGCTCGCCGCTGGTGTCGGCCTACCGGGGCGTCACCTCGTTGGTGCTGCGGCAGATGTACCTGGGGAACAACCCCTATCTCAAACCCTGGGCGTTCACCGCCCAGCGCATCCACCTGCGCGAGGACGGAGCCGCCCAGTGGTACGACGCCAAGGCGGAGGTGCTGAACCTGACCACCTCGACGACCGGCGTCACCGAGGGGTTCGTGGCCGGCACCGCCGTGTACGCCGGCGCGACCAACGCCTACATGGACCCCGAGGACGCCCTGCACCCCGACTACGCCGCCAACTACGGCCAGACCTACGCCGTCGGGAACGCGGTGGTCACCGAGACGGAAGGCGCCCTCGACTCCGGACCCTACTCCGCTCCGCCCGTGGCGGGGTCGGTGGACCTCGGCAGTCACCGCGACCGCATGTTCCACCTGTTCTGCCACAACAACAGCAAAGATAATACGGGCGGGTACACCTCGGCGGTCTTCGAGTTCAAGGACGCCGGAGGCGACACACTGCTGCGCATCGAGGTGGGGTCCGTCGCGTTCGATATGGTCTACCTGCGCTACGGCCTCCCCGGCTCGATGACGGAGGCCCCGGTGGTGAACACGGGCGCAAAATCCGGCGCCCTCGTGGAGGGCGACCTGCTCCTGGGTGAATCGTCCATCACCTTCTCGCGGCGGGGAGACTTCGGGACCTTCGACCGGATCGACAGTTGGACCTACCCGGCCCCGGGAAATCTCGTCCGATCCGTCGCCTGCACCCTGGGGGAGAGCCACGCCTCCTACCTCAACCCCGGCGGGGCCAGCGACCCCTGGGTGGGCGTGTGGCTGCGCCTGGACAGCGTGGTGACCGAGCAGTACACCACCGGGGACATGAACCCTGCCCACATCATCCGCGAGTGCCTGACTGACGGGGTCTGGGGGCGGGGCCTGCCGGAGACCGAGATCGGCCCCAGTTACGCCGCGGCGGCCGACACGCTCTTTGACGAGGGCCTGGGGCTGTCGATGATGTGGACCGACGAGGCCCCCATCGAGGACTTCATCGGCGAGGTGATGCGCCACATCGACGCCGTGCGCTTCGAGGACCCGGAAACCGGCCTGCAGGAAATCAAGCTGATCCGTGGCGACTACAACGTCGACACGCTGCCGGTGCTGGACCCCTCGAATAGCGAGGTGACCCAGTTCGACAACACCGCGATCAGCGAGCTGGTCAACCAGGTCACCGTGAAATACTGGAACCGGTCCAGCGACAGCGACGCCGCCATCACCGTTCAGGACACCGCCGCCATCACCCTGGTGGGGGGCATCGTCAACGCCACCTACGATTACCCCGGCATCACCCGGGACGACGTCGCCATGCAGGTGGCCCAGCGGGACCTGGCGGCCACCAGCCAGCCCTTCGCCCGCGGCAAGGTGACGGTCAACCGCCAGGTGGCCAACCTCAAGCCCGGCGACGTCTTCGTGCTCAATGATCCGGCGCTGGGCGTCGCCGCCATGGTCTGCCGAGTGGCCAAGCGGACCGACAGCGGCCTCCTCAACGGCGAGCTGACCTTGGAGTTCGGCGAGGACGTCTTCGGCCGCGACTACAACCTCTACGCCGCGCCCCCGTCGTCGGGTTGGGTGGACCCGGTAGGGCCGCCCCAGGACTTCTCCCATGTCACGGCGCTGGAACTGCCCTACCCGCTGATCGTGGCGACGGTGGGCGACAGCTACGTAGACCAGGTGCCGACGGATGCCGGCTACTACGGCCTGGCGGCCACGCGGCCGGGGGAGGGCGCCCACCTCAATTACGACCTCTACGTCTACCCCGACGGCACGGGCCCCGTGGACGACCCGGAACTGGCCACCAAGGCGGAGTTCACCCCCTTCGCGGTGACCGCGGCGACCGTGGACGACCCGCTGGAGACCGCGATCCCGATCACGGACCTGGTCGACGCGGACGGCACCCGGGCGGGCGATCTGGTGCTGATCGGCGAGGGCAGTGACGCCGTGCGCGAGATCGCCGCCCTGAGCGCGGCCCCCGCGGAAGGCGACGTCAGCCTGTCGCTGATCCGCGGCGTCGCCGATACCCTGCCGCGGCCCATCCCGGCGGGAACAGTGCTCTACGTGATCGGCGCGGACCTCGGCACGGACGAGGGGGAGTACCTGGCCGGGGAGACCATCGAGGGCTACGGGACGCCGGTCAACGGCCAGGGCGTCTACGAGGGCCCCTACGACTACCGCGACGTGCCCCTGGTTGGGCGCTTCTTCAAGCCCTACCCGCCGGGCAACGTGACGATCGACGGGGCCCATTACCCGACCGCCCAGGCGGGTGACTTTACCCTGACCTGGGCGGATCGCAACCGCGTCACCCAGTCCGACCAAGTGGTCGGCTTCACCGAGGCCGGCGTCGCCCCGGAGGCCAATACCTCCTACACGGCGACGCTCTACGGCGAGGACGACGCGCAGATCACCCAGGCGGCTGGCCTGACCGGCAACACCTGGACCTACACCGAGGCCGCGGAGCTGTCGCTGGGGCTCACCGAGCTGCCCTACAGCGGCGTCTTCGACTATAGCGGCACGCTGCCGGTGCCGGGGCCGCGGCTCAATTCGACGCTGCGCGTGACGCTCGGCACCCAGCGTGACGCCGAGGACTCCCTGCAGACCTTTGACCATACCGTGGTGCGCAACGGCTACGGCTACCGCTACGGCGAGAACTACGGAGGCTCCTGACATGCCCTCACAACAAGCCCCCAACGTGGGCCTGAACCATAGCTGGGACCTCGGCGAGTCCGGCTGGAACCTGCAGATGGACGAGAACCTGCGGGCCCTGGACGCCCTGCTGTTCCTGACGGTGGCATCGATGTCCGTCGACGTGCCGGCCACCCCCGCGGCCGGCGACCGCTACATCGTGCCGGGCGCGGCGACCGGGGCCTGGGCCGGCCAGGACGGCAAGGTGGCCCGCTACGACGGCACGGCCTGGGAGTTCTACCTGCCGAAAAACGGCTGGGTGGCCTTCGTCGTCGATCTCAACGTCCACAAGAAGTTCAACGGATCGCTCTGGGGCGACAGCGTCTCCACCACGGGCGCCGAGAACAAGGGGCTCACGGGCGGCGGCGGCACCGGCGTCGGGGTGTTCCTCTCCAAGGTCGGCGCGACCCTGGGCTTCAAGTCGCTGGTCGCCGGCACCGACGTGGCCTTCGACACCACCACCGACCCCAACCAGATCATCATCAACGCCTCGGCCAGCGGCGGCACCGGCGGTATCAGCGACGCCCCCAACGACGGCAACGCCTACGTCAGGAAGGCCCTGGGCTGGGTGCGTGGCATCACCCGTTCGGGAGATCGCATCATCAACCTGCGCGAGACCCGCCAGACCGTCACGGACGGCAACATCGACGCCAGCCTCGGCGGCATCGTCGAGATGACGCTGACGGCCAACACCGTCCTCAACATCACCAACCTCGACGACGTCCAGAGCTTGGTCATCCACATGCACGGGACCGACCTCTACAGCGTCGACTGGTCGACCAACCACGCCATCTCCTGGCACGGCGGCGTTCCGCTCCTCACCGCCGACCATACGGTGATGATCGAGAAGAAGGCCACCGGCGAGTACGGCTACGACGGCGGGGGGATTTCCTGATGTTGATCGCCAAGCGAGTGCTGGGGGCCGGTGGGCGGC
The DNA here is from genome assembly GCA_033720795.1 of Halomonas sp. Lineage (GTDB taxonomy): Bacteria > Pseudomonadota > Gammaproteobacteria > Pseudomonadales > Halomonadaceae > Halomonas. The sequence goes on from JAWWBV010000002.1 coordinate 28,043, forward strand.
GCATCCCGACCGAGGGGCTGGTGGCGCGCTATGAACTCGACAGCAGCCTCGTCGATACCTCCGGCAACGGGTTCGACGGCACCCCGGCGTCGGAGGTGAGCTATACCCCGGGGGCGCGGGGTAGTGCCCTCGCCGGCGACGGGGCGAACTATGTCTCACTTCCCGCCCTCGGCCTCGGGGGAAGCACCCCGCGCACCGTCTCCGTGTGGGCGCGGCGCGGCGCCTCCACGTCCATCAAGTCGCTGGTCGGCTGGAGCGGTCCCCTGGTGAACGGCACCAGTTGCATCCTTCACGTCGGCGCCGTCGCGACCGGGGACGTCTACTGGGGCTTCGGCGGCTCGGACTATCGCACGGCCGGTGGCCAGGTAACGACCGGCGCGTTCACGCACATCTGCGCGGTCTATGACGGTGGCGTGCTGAGCACCTCCACGGTGCGGATTTACATCAACAACGTCAGCGTGCCGTTGACGAGAGTCGGCACGGGCTCGATCACGCCGAACACGGCGAACAGCAACTATCGGCTCCAGTCGGACGCGCTCGGCCCGCGCATCAACGATGGCGACCTGGACCTGGTGCGGCTGTACAACCGCGCCCTGCCCGGCGCGGAAATCGACGACCTCTACCGGGAGGCAGCATAACCATGTACCAACACGAACAGACCGGTGAGAAACTCGCTCACCAGCCGCTTCAGAACCGTCTGGGCGTCTCATTCCCCGTCGGCAAGCCGCCCATCGGCTGGCGCCAGGTCACCTCGGGGGAGCCGACGCCCGCCGAGCTTCTTGAACAGAAGCGCGGCCAGGTCCGGCAGGCGGCCCGGCAGGCGAAGGAGGCCCCGGTCACCGACTCCGCCGGCGTCACCTGGGCCGGCGGCTTCGACTCGGCGCTCAAGATCAAGGCGGCGGCCGACCTGGCTGAGTTTGCCGGGGCGGCCACCATCACGCTCTACGATGTGGACGACGTCGAGCATGAGGTCACGCTGGACCAGGCGAAGGCCATCGCGGCACTGATCGGCGGCACCTACCAGCAGAAGCTGGGGGCCCAGAAGGCCGCGCTGCGGGCGCTCAAGGCCATCGACCTGGACGCCCCGGACGCCAGGGAAAGGATCGAGGCGGTGGACTTCGTCGACCCCACGGTCTGAGGCGTAGTGTTCGGTGGTCTATCCTTGCGCAGCTTTGTTGGTGCTGGGCCGGTGCCAAGCATCTCGCGAAATCTGACGGCTCGGGATGCTTCAGGGCGGTGCCAAGTAAGCTGCGAAGCTATGCCAATTGCGGCGCGCGGTTACACCAGCCAGCGAACCATGCCGACCATTCCCCAGCCCAGGGTAAAGCAGACGGAGAGCGCGAGCCCCCCCATCACCAGCAAGTATGTCATTGCGATCGATGTCCGCGTGGCTGTAACCGCGCGCCGCAATTGGCATAGCTTCGCAGCTTACTTGGCACCGCCCTGAAGCATCCCGAGCCGTCAGAT
>JAWWBV010000003.1:0-29231 GCA_033720795.1 Halomonas sp.
CTTCCACTTCTCCTGGTTCGCCTTTCACATCTGCTTCTTCGGCTGGTTCGGTATCGCCCCCCTGATGGCGGTGGTGCGAGACGACCTCGGCCTCACCAAGACCCAGATCGGCAACACCATCATCGCCTCGGTGGCCATCACGGTGATCGTGCGCCTGGCCATTGGCGTTCTCTGTGACAAGATCGGCCCACGCAAGGCGTATACCTGGCTGCTGTGCCTCGGCTCGCTGCCGGTGATGTGCATCGGCTTCGCCGACAGCTTCGAGACCTTCCTGCTGGCACGCCTGGCCATCGGCGCCATCGGGGCCTCCTTCGTGATCACCCAGTACCACACCTCGGTGATGTTCGCGCCGAACGTGGTGGGTACCGCCAACGCCACCTCGGCCGGCTGGGGTAACCTGGGCGGCGGTACCACCCAGATCGTGATGCCGCTGATCTTCTCCGGCATCCTGATGCTCGGCGTGAGTGAAACCCTCGGCTGGCGCCTGGCCATGGTGGTACCCGGCGTGGTGCTGTTCCTCGTCGGTATCGCCTACTACTTCTTCACCCAGGACGCCCCGAACGGCAACTTCGACGAGCTGCGGGCTCGCGGCGAACTGCCCGAGGCCGACGGCGAGCACGGCATGGGCCAGAGCTTCGCCTCCGCCGCCAAGGATATCCGCGTCTGGGCCCTGTTCGTGGTCTATGCCGCCTGCTTCGGCGTCGAGCTGACCATCAACAACATCGCCGCCATCTACTTCTTCGACAACTTCGAGCTGACGCTGGCCACCGCCGGCCTGATCGCCGGCCTGTTCGGGCTGATGAACCTCTTCGCCCGTACCCTGGGCGGCATCTTCTCGGACCTCTTCGCCCGCAACTCGGGCCTCAAGGGCCGGGTGCGCTGGTTGTTTATCGCCATGCTCTGCGAAGGCGTGGCCCTGCTGTTCTTCTCGCAGATGCATGTCCTGGCACTGGCCATCGGCATCATGCTGGTGTTCAGCCTCTTCGTGCAGATGGCCGAGGGGGCCACCTTCGGCGTGGTGCCCTTCATCAACAAGAAGGCGCTGGGCGCGGTAGCCGGCATCGTCGGCGCGGGCGGTAACGCCGGGGCGGTCGCCGCCGGCTTCCTGTTCCGCTCCGAGGCCCTGACCTACCAGGAAGGCCTGTTCTATCTCGGGGTGGCGGTGATCATCGCCTCGTTGTGTGCCCTGCTGATACGCTTCTCACCGGAGGTCGAGGCCGAGGAGAATGCCGCCTACCAGGATGCGGCCGGTTCCGAGCCCTCGGCGGCCCTGTCACTGCGCTGAGCCAGATCCCGAGGGGGCAGGGACGCCCCTAACGCTCGCCACGCCATCGTCGCCTCACCGCGGCGGTGGCGTTTGCGTTTGCAGGCGCTCGCGGCCCGGGAAGCGGCCGACACCTCCCCGCGACGCGCCGTTCCGGGACATCGCGAAAACGCGTGACGCGTGACCTCCAGGCTGGCTATGTTAAGAACGCATGAATGAGCGAAGGCGACCGACGTCGAGGACGCCCCCGATCACAGGCAAGGAGACCCCTGATGCGACACCTTTTCACCCTGGCATGCCTGGCCGCAGGCCTGATGACGGGCGCAGGCGGCGTTCAGGCCCAGAGCGAGCCAGCCCCCCCGCCCAACGATGAGCAGGTCGCGCTCCAGTCCGGGCCACGCGTGGTCGGTGAGGTCTTCGAGTATGCCACCGGCGGCACCACCTATGAGGGCTACCTGGCGCGCAATGCCAGCATCGACCGCCCGCAGCCGGCGGTCCTGGTGGTGCACGAATGGTGGGGCCTGGACGGCTACGCCCGTGCTCGAGCCGATCAGCTCGCGGCGCTCGGCTTCGTGGCCCTGGCGGTTGACATGTACGGCGATGGCAAGCTGGCTGGACACCCCGCCGAGGCCCAGGAGTTCTCCAGCCGGGTGATGCAGGACTGGCCGGCGGCCCGCGCCAGGCTCGAGGCGGCGATGGCCAGGCTGGGCGAGCATCCGGCGGTGGCCGATGGTGGCATGGCGGCGATCGGCTACTGTTTCGGCGGCAGCGTGGTGATGAACATGGCGCTGTCCGGCATGCCGCTCGAGGCCGCGATCAGCTTTCACGGGGTGCCGACGGTGGCGGTCAACATGCCCCAGGCCTTCGGGGGGAGCGTGCGCATCCACAATGGCGCCGAGGACGGCTTCGTGGCGCGCGACGACCTGATGGCGATGGCCGGGTCGCTCAAGGCCCAGGGCGCCGACGTCAAGGTGACGAACTATCCCCAGGCCAGGCACGGCTTCACGAACCCCCAGGCCGATGCCTTCGCTACCCAGCACGACCTGCCGCTGGCCTATGATGCCGCCGCCGATGCCGCCTCCTGGCAGGCGGCGCTGCTGACCCTGGACGCCACTCTCAACGACAACGACTGACCGGGCGAGGCAGGAGACGTCACGCCCGGGGCTGGCTGGCCTCTGTGGGGGTCATGGCCGCCGGGCTGGTCTCGACCATGCGCACCACGCTGCCCACCACGATCAGGCAGGGTGAGGGCAAGGGATTGGCCTCGAGGTACGCCGGCATATCGGCCAGGGTGCCGGTGAGCGCCGCCTGGTCGGGCAGGCTGGCGTTGGCCACCAGCATGATCGGCCAGTCGTCGGGAAGCCCGGCACCACGCAGGCCGGCGCAGATGGCCGCGACCTTGGCCAGGCCCATGTAGAACACCAGGGTCTCGTCCCGCCGGGCCAGCGCGGCCCAGTCCGGGGCACCGCCCTCCCGGCACAGCTGGGCGGTGATGAAGCGCAGCTGCTGGGCGTGGCCGCGGTCGGTCAGCGGGATGCCCATGGAGGCGCAGGCCGCCGAGGCGGCGGTGATGCCGGGCACGATGTGCGCCGGCACCCCGGCCTCGGCCAGCGCCGTGAGCTCCTCGCCCATGCGCCCGAACACCCCGGGATCGCCGCCCTTGAGGCGCACCACCGCCTTGCCCTGCCGCGCCAGGTCGACCAGCAACGTGCCGATCTCGGCCTGGGCCACGCTGTGATGGCCGCTGGCCTTGCCCACGTAGTAGCGCTCGCGGCCGGCCGGGATCAGAGACAGCACCTCGTCGCCCACCAGGCGATCGTAGACCACCGCGTCGGCCTGTGTGAGCAACCGCGCCGCCTTGAGGGTCAGCAGCTCCACATCGCCGCTGCCGGCGCCCACCAGGTAGACGCTGCCACGCCGACACTCGTCGCGCAGCGGCAGGCTCGGCTCGCCGCCGTCCGCCCTGGGCCCCTTCCGATCGGCCAGGAAGCGGGTGGCGCCCATGCCCAGCCGGGCCAGGCCACCCAGGGTGTCAGGCCACTTGTACTGTTTCAGGCTTCTGCTCAGAACGCGCATGGCCACCCTCCTCTTGGGCACTGTCTTCGATAAGGGACTTGAGTTCGGGGATACAACTGCCGCACTGGGTGCCACAGGCAAGCCTCGCGCCCAGCGCCTCGACACTGCGGTCGCCCGCATGGATCGCCTCGACGATGGCCTTCTGGCCGACCTGGTGGCAGCTACACACCAGCGGCCCGCTGTCGGCCTCACCGGCATCGCAACCGGCCAGCAGCCGGCGACGCACCTCGCCGCCCAGTTGCGCCTCGGCGAAGCGCTCATCGAGCCAGGCCAGGCCCGGCAGCTCGGCGGGCGGGGCCACCATCAGCCACCAGCGCAGGCGTCCGTCCTCGATGCCCGCGGCGCGCAACCGACCGCTGGCGGGATCGTCACACCACAGGGTGGGCGCCGCCGGTAGCCACTCCTGCACCCAGGCCAGCCAGTCGCGGGGCGCTTTCTCACCCCCACCGCAGGCGCTGACGGGCTCCCCACCGGCCAGTTGCCAGCGCCGGCAGTGGGCCAGCGGGATGCGCGCCCAGTAGGCGCCGTCGTCGCGGCCCTCGAAGTCGCCGTCCAGGTCGACCGCGACCAGCAGGGTGGCCTCCCAGCCCACCGCCAGCGGCTCCAGCGCCACCGCGCCGTGCTTGGACTCGGGCTGGCCGGAGACCGGGTCGACATGGGCCGCGAGCAGGCTGCCCATGCGGGCCATCCCGCTGTAGCGGTCGGTCCAGTGCATGGGCACGAACACCTCGCCGCGGCGCTGCCCCTTGGAGACGCGCACCCGGCCGCGATACTCGCCGTCGGCACCGGTCAGCCGCGCCAGCTGCTGGTCGCCCAGGCCGTGTGCCTCGGCATCCTCCGGGGCCACCTCGATGAACGGCTCGGCGCGGTGATTCATCAACCGTGGTGCACGAGCGGTGCGCGTCATGGTGTGCCACTGGTCGCGTACCCGGCCGGTGTTGAGGCGCAGCGGCCGCGCCTCGCTGAGCGCCTGTGCAGGGCCTCTCGGCCGCACCGCGATCAGCCTGGCCAGGCCATCCGGGGTGGCGAAACGGCCGTCCTCGAACAGCCTCGCGGTACCCCGGGGCGACGCGGTGGTGACCGGCCACTGGATCGGTGCCAGGGCATCGTAGCCCTCGCGGTCGAGCTCACGGAGCGCCGAGATATCGAAGACGCGCTCGCCGTCGTTCTCGAACCCGGACAGCCGGGCATGCTCGACGAAGATCTGCTGCGGGTGGTCGTAGGCGAAGGCCTCGCCGTAGCCCAGGCGACGGGCCACCTCGGCGATGATCCACCAGTCGTGGCGCGCCTCCCCCGGCGGCGGCAGCAGGCCGCGCTGGCGCGAGATGCGCCGCTCGGAGTTGGTCACGGTGCCGTCCTTCTCCGACCACGACGAGGCCGGCAGCACGATATCGGCATACGGCAGCAGGTCGGTGTCGGCCATGCACTCCGAGACGATCACCAGCGGACACTTGGCCAGCGCCGCACGCACGCGGTTGGCGTCGGGCAGGCTGACCGCCGGGTTGGTGGCCATCACCCACAGGGCCTGGACCTCGCCGCGCTCGATGGCCTCGAACAGCTCGATGGCCTTGTGGCCCGGCCCCTCGGGCAGGGTCGGCACCAGGCTGGCGGTGGTCCAGAAGCGGCGCACCCGGTCGAGGGCGCCGGGACTGTCGTAGTCCATGTGGGCGGCGAGCTGGTTGGCCAGGCCACCCACCTCGCGGCCGCCCATGGCGTTGGGCTGGCCGGTGATGGAGAAGGGTCCGGCGCCGGGCAGGCCGATCTTGCCCCCGGCCAGATGGCAGTTGATGATGGCGTTGCACTTGTCGGTGCCGCTGGACGACTGGTTGATGCCCTGCGAGTAGAGGGTCACCACGTGCAGTTGGGTGGCGAACCAGTAGAAGAAGGTCTCCAGACGCTCCGGGTCGACATCGCAGTCGGCGGCGATGGCCTCGATGCTGATGTCATCCTCACGGGACGCGGCAAGCGCCTCGTCCAGCCCCTGGGTGTGCTTCTCCAGGTAGATCCGATCGAGCTTGCCCTGGTCGGCCATCCAGGCCAGCAGGCCATTGAACAGTCGCGCGTCGCTGCCCGGCCTGAGGCCCAGGTAGAGATCGGCGATCTCGCAGCTGTCGGTGACCCGCGGGTCGATCACCACCACCCGCATCAGCGGGTTGCGGGTCTTGGCGGTGCGCAGGCGCTGGTAGAGCACCGGGTGGTTCCAGGCCAGGTTGGAGCCCACCAGCACCACCAACTCGGCCTCTTCCAGGTCCTCGTAGCTGCATGGCACGGCATCGGCGCCCAGCGAGCGCTTGTAGGCGGCCACCGCCGAGGCCATGCACAGCCGCGAGTTGGTGTCCAGGTGCGGCGTGCCGAGGAAGCCCTTGAAGAGCTTGTTGGCAGCGTAGTAATCCTCGGTGAGCAGCTGGCCGGACAGGTAGGCCGCCACGGACGGGTTGCCATGGGCGGCGCGTGTGGCCTGCAGCCGCTCGGCGACGGTATCGAGCGCGGTGTCCCAGTCGACCTCGACACCATCGACGCGGGGCCGAGTCAGGCGGCCGTGATCACCGAGGGTCTCGGCGAGCGCCGAGCCCTTGACGCACAGACGCCCGTAGTTGGCCGGATGATCGCCGTCGCCTTCCACGTCGGCCAGGCGATCCCCGTCGACGTGAGCCAGCACGCCACAGCCGACGCCGCAGTAGGGACAAGTCGTTCGGGCCTGGTGCATGGCATACCTCTTGGTTGCGCAAGAAAGAAAAAGGCGCCCACCCTCTCGTGACCCGCAGGTCACCGAGGTTGGACGCCGTTGTCATGTTGCCGAATGGTTCGCTGCGAGAGCCCTCGTTGGCTCCCGGTGGCTTGTGTCCACACCTTCATGCAATCGATATGCCATATCTCCCTGCAGGGCCGCCATCAGCCCATGCTGCCGGGCCTCACGGAGGCCAGCAGGGCCATGGTGTCATCTGGCGGCAAGGCCAAAAACGCACCATGACACCCCTCATGACGCAGTCTTCGCACCACGGAGATGCAGGTAAAGCCCGCTGTCGCGCCCCCGGGACCTGGGAAGTCATTTGCTGACGCCGCCAGGCCCCCGGCGGCGGCGAGGCGCCGCCCATGCCCTTTCGAAGTGCACAGCCCCTCTTGCCTTGTCACATCCTGGAACATTACTTGCATGGACTACTGGCTTACTTGCATAGCTGGCTTGCAGAGAAGGCAGCCAGACAACCATCGATAACATCCACGAGAACGAGCCAACCGCCATGCCACCACCGCTCAAGGTCCTACTCGTCGACGATGAGGTCGTGCGTGCCGCCATGGTCGAGGAGGCCCTGACCAACGAGGGCCATCAGGTCATCTGTCGCCTGCAGAGCCCGGCGAGCCTCAACGAGATGGTCGCCCGCCACCAGCCCGACGTGGTGATCATCGACATGGACTCCCCGGACCGCGACACCCTCGACAGCATGGCCGTGCTGAATCGCGAGAATCCCCGCCCGGTGGTGTTCTTCGCCGACCAGCACGACCCGGACACCATGCAGGCGGCGCTGAAGTCCGGCGTCAGCGCCTACGTCGTGGACGGCCTGATCCCCGGCCGGGTCAAGACCATCATCGAGGTCGCCATCGCCCGCTTCGACGCCTTCCAGTCGATGCGCCAGGAGCTCGACAAGGCCCGCAACCAGCTGGCCGAACGCAAGCGCATCGAACGCGCCAAGGGGCTGCTGATGAAGCACCAGAGCTGCGACGAGGAACAGGCCTATCGCATGCTGCGCAAGATCGCCATGGACCGCGGCCAACGCATCGCCGACGTCGCCGAGAGCGTCATCGATATCCTCGAACGCCTGGAGAATGGATCATGACCACACTGCAAGATGCGGAGCTCGACCGCTTGACGCTGGGCTTCGTGCCGCTGCTGGACGCGGCCCTGCCGATCATCGCCCGGGAGGGTGGCTTCTTCGACACCGTGGGGCTCGAGGTCACGCTCTCGCGGGAGAATGCCTGGTCGACACTGCGCGACAAGGTCGCCGCCGGGCTGCTCGACGGGGCCCAGATGCTTGCTCCGCTGCCGCTGGCCATGAGCCTGGGGCTGGGACGCGCGCCCTGCGATACCCTGGCGCCGATCACCCTGAGCCGCAACGGCAACACCATCGTACTGTCCCGCTCTCTTGCCGAAAGCGCCGGCGTGGCACTCGGCGATGAGCCGGCCGACAGTGCCCGGGCGCTGGGCGCCTACCTCGCCGCCCACCCCGAGACGCGCCCGCGCCTGGGCATGGTCTACCCCTTCTCCTGCCAGCACTATCAGCTGCGCCAGTGGCTGGCCCTGGGCGGCCTCGATCCCGACCGGGACATCGAGCTCAGCGTACTGCCGCCACCGCGCATGGTGGAGGCCATGCAGGCCGGGGAGATCGACGGCTGCTGTGTCGGCGAACCCTGGGGCAGCCTGGCGGTCGCCCGCGAACTGGGTACCCTGGTCGCCACCGGCGTCCAGCTCTGGCCCGACCACCCGGAGAAGGTCCTCGGCGTGACGCGTTCCTGGGCCAGGCGCTATCCGGCCACCCTGCAACGCCTGATCGCGGCACTCCTTGACGCCAGCCGGTGGCTGGCCGCCGATCTCGAGCACCCCCGCCAGGCCCGAGAGTGGCTGTCCTTGCCGCCCTACCTGGACCGCTCGGTGGATCATCTCTCTCTGCTGTCGCTGGATACGCCCCCCATTGCCCAGCGCCTGTTCGGCGAGGACGTGCTGCGTCCGGACCCCACGGCGGCAGGCCACTTCGCCGAGCACATCGACCAGCACATGCGAAGCCATGGCCGCCGGCTCGATCACGTCACCCTGAGCGAGTGCTACAGCCCCGTGCATTTCGATGAGGTAGCGCACCAGCCGAGTGCAGCCCCTCGCTGACCCGATCGATGAAGGCCCAACATTTACTATTATAAACATCTGAATCAAAAGAAAATAAAAACAATATGGCACATCCTGGCTAATCCTTTGCTTCTATTCAGGACAAGAGCATGACGGTCAATGGCGACCGTCTTGGCAAAGCGATGACAAAGGCGTCTCCGCACTCCCCTTCTCGGGTGTGCCGAGACGCCTTTTCTTTTTTGCGGATGAGGAGCGCACGATGCCCCATCAAGGTTCCACACAGGACGCGACCCTGCCCACACGGGATGAGCACCTGGTCATCATCGGTAACGGCATGGCCGGCCACCGGCTGCTCGAGTCCCTGCTCGACAAGCAGGCACGACCGTCGCGCATCACCGTGATCGGCGAGGAAAGGGCTCCCGCCTACAACCGTATCCTGCTCTCGCCGCTGCTGGCCGGCGAGATGGAGCGTGAAGCGCTGACCCTGCGCGATACCGACTGGTATGCCGAACAGGGTATCGAGCTGGTGCTCGGCGAGCGGGTCATGGAGATCGACCGCCAGGCTCAGCGAATCACCACCTCCGGCGGCCGCCGGGTCACCTACGACCGTCTGGTGCTGGCCACCGGCTCACGACCCGCGATGCCGCCGATCCCGGGACTCGACCTGCCCGGCGTCCATGTCTTCCGCGACCTCGACGACGCCGCGGCGCTGGTCGAGTGCTCCCGAGCCCTGGCCGCCGAGGGCGGCGGTCGCGCGGTGGTCATCGGCGGCGGCCTGCTGGGCCTGGAAGCCGCCGAGGGGCTGCGCAAGCGTGGCATGACGGTGAGCATCGTCCAGCGCGACGACCGGTTGATGAACCGCCAGCTGGACCTCACCGCCGCCGGGCTGCTCGAGAGCGAACTCGCGAGCCGCGGCCTCGAGATCATCACCGACGGCCAGCTGGACCACCTGGAGGCCGACGACCAGGGCCATGTCGCCGGCGCCCGACTCGCCGACGGCCGCTTGCTGGCCGCCGACTGCGTGGTGATGGCGATCGGCATCACCCCCAACGTGGCGCTTGCCCGGACGGCCGGGCTCGAGGTCAACCGCGCGGTGGTCGTCGATGCCCACCTCACCAGCTCCGACCCGGCGATCCACGCCCTGGGCGAATGCTGCGAGTTCGACGGCCAGACCTATGGCCTGGTCGAGCCGATCTGGCAGCAGGTCGAGGTACTGGCCGCCCGGCTGGCCGGCGAGAGCGTCGACGGCTACGTGGAGGACCCCACCGCCACCAAGCTCAAGGTCAGTGGCGTCTCGCTGTATGCCTTCGGGCCCATCGAGGCCGCGGACGACCATGAGGTGCTGACCTACCACGATCCGGAACATGGCGACTACCGCCGGCTGCTGCTGCGCGACGGCCGCCTCGAAGGGGCCGTGCTCTACGGCGATACCGCCTCGGGCCCCTGGTACTTCAAGCAGTCGCTGGCCGGCCGCGACCTGAGCACCTGCCGCCAGGCGCTGCTGTTCGGCAAGGCCGACGCCACCCCGCTTCTCGATATCCCGACGTCCAACACGCCGAATCACACCACGGACAGCCCCCTACAGGAGGAGGCCGCATGAATACGCCCCAGTCCGACAAGCAGCGGTTGATCATCATCGGTAACGGTATGGTCGGCCACCATCTGGTCGAGCAGCTCATCGAACGCGGCGCCACCGAGCAGTACCGCATCACGGTGTTCGGCGAGGAGCGTCACCGCGCCTACGATCGCGTCCACCTGTCCGAGTACTTCGCCGGTCGCGATGCCCAGTCCCTGGCCATGTGCGATGCCGACTTCTATGCCCAGAACGGCATCGAGCTGCGTCTCCATGAGGCGGTGACCGCCCTCGACCGCGACCAGGGCGAGGTGGTCACCGACCAGGGCCGCTACGCCTACGACCGGGTCGTGCTGGCCACCGGCTCCTACCCCTTCGTGCCGCCGATCCCCGGCAACGACCGCGAGAACTGCCTGGTCTATCGCACCCTGGATGACCTGGACGACATCCGCGCCGCGGCCGAGACGGCCACCACCGGCGTGGTGGTCGGCGGCGGCCTGCTGGGCCTGGAGGCCGCCAACGCGCTGCGTGGCCTGGACCTCGACACCGCCGTGGTCGAGTTCGCCCCGCGCTTGATGCCGATGCAGGTCGACACCGAGGGTGGCGAGCTGCTGCGCGAGAAGATCGAGGCGCTGGGCGTCCAGGTACTCACCGGCCGCGCCACCCAACAGATCGAGGACGGCGAGGCCAGCTTCCACCGCATGGTCTTCCAGGACGACAAGGTGCTGGAGACCGATCTGATCGTGTTCTCCGCCGGCATCCGGCCCCGCGACGAGCTGGCCCGGGACGCCGCCCTGGAGATGGGCGAGCGCGGCGGCGTGGTGATCGATGACCGCTGCCTGACCAGCGACCCGGCGATCCTGGCCATCGGCGAGGTGGCGCTGTGGAACAACAGCATCTTCGGCCTGGTGGCGCCCGGCTACCAGATGGCCAAGGCCGCCGCGGATACCCTGCTCGGGGGTGAGCTGACCTTCGAGGGCGCCGACATGAGCACCAAGCTCAAGCTGCTCGGCGTCGACGTGGGCGCCATCGGCGACGCCCACGGCAACCAGAATCCCGGGGCGCGGATGTTCCGCTACCTGGACCAGATCAAGCAGGAATACCGCAAGCTGGTGGTCTCCAGCGACGGCAAGAAACTGCTCGGCGCCATGCTGGTAGGTGACAACGCCACCTACGACACCCTGATGCAGTACTACAGCAATGGCCTGGAGCTGCCCGAAGACCCGGCCGCGCTGATCCTGCCCTCCACCGAGGGCGCGCCGACCCTGGGCGCCGACGCCCTGCCCGACGGCGCGACCATCTGCTCGTGTCACAACGTCACCAAGGGGTCGATCTGCGCGACCCTCGACGCCGGTGCCACCGACCTGGGCGCCGTCAAGGCCTCCACCCGCGCCAGCACCGGCTGCGGCGGCTGCGCGGCACTGCTCAAGAACGTGGTCGACCACGAGCTGGAAGCTCGCGGCGTGGAGGTCGACCAGTCGATCTGCGAGCACTTCGCCCACACCCGGCAGGAGCTCTTCGACATCGTCCGCGTGGAGGGCATCAAGACCTTCGGCGCGCTGATCGAGAAGCACGGCAACCCTGAGACCCACAAGCTGGGCTGCGATATCTGCAAGCCGGCGGTGGCCTCGATCCTGGCGTCCTGCTTCAACGAGCCGATCACCGATGCCGCGCACATCCCGCTGCAGGACACCAACGACACCTTCATGGCCAACATGCAGAAGAACGGCACCTACTCGGTGGTGCCGCGCATCGCCGGCGGCGAGATCACCCCGGACAAGCTGGTGGTGCTCGGCGAGGTGGCCCAGAAGTACGGCCTCTATACCAAGATCACCGGTGGCCAGCGCATCGACCTGTTCGGCGCCCGCCTCGAGGATCTCCCGGACATCTGGGGTGCGCTGATCGAGGCCGGCTTCGAGACCGGTCACGCCTACGGCAAGTCGGTACGCACCGTGAAGTCCTGTGTGGGTAGCACCTGGTGCCGCTATGGCGTGCAGGACAGCGTGGGCATGGCGATCCAGCTGGAGCACCGCTACAAGGGCCTTCGCTCTCCGCACAAGCTCAAGTTCGCGGTCTCCGGTTGCACCCGCGAGTGCGCCGAGGCCCAGAGCAAGGACGTCGGGGTGATCGCCACCGAGCACGGCTGGAACCTCTACGTCTGCGGCAACGGCGGCATGCGTCCGCGTCACGCCGAGCTCTTCGCCACCGACCTGGACGACGCGCAGCTGATCAAGATCATCGACCGCTTGCTGATGTTCTACGTGCGCACCGCCGACCGTCTGCAGCGTACCTCGGTATGGCGCGAGAACCTGGAAGGCGGCCTGGACTACCTCAAGGCGGTGGTGCTCGAGGACAGCCTGGGGATCGGCGACGAGCTCGAGGCGCAGATGCAGACCGTCATCGACAACTACGAGTGCGAGTGGGCGGACGCCATCAACGACCCCGAGAAGCTCAAGCGCTTCCGCAGCTTCGTCAACGACGCGCGCCCCGACCCGGACATCATCGTGACCGAGGAGCGCGGCCAGCTGCGGCCGGCATGAACGACACCTCCCACGCCCCCGGGCCACTGGGGGTCGTGGGGGCCCAACTCATTGGGCGATTGGCGCCGCCAGGCGCCCGTTGTCGACCGACCAAGGAGTTTTCCATGACCACCGCTACTGCAGAAGCAATGACCATGACACAGACCTGGCAAACGCTGTGCACCAAGGCCGACCTGGTGCCCCACTCCGGGGTCGCCGCCTGGATCGAGACCAGCGAGGGCCCGGCCCAGGTGGCCCTGTTCTCCCTGCCGGGCCACGCCACCGAGCTCTACGCCGTGGACCATCGCGATCCCTTCTCGGGCGCCAACGTCATCGCCCGTGGCATCGTCGGCGACATCCAGGGCGAACCGGTAGTGGCCTCGCCGCTCTACAAGCAGCACTTCCGGCTCAAAGATGGCCAGTGCCTGGAGGACGAGGCGGTGCGGCTGCGCACCTGGCCGGTCTGCTTCAAGGGCGACCAGGTGATGATCCGGGTGTGACCCTGGCACACAGGGCCTGTCGACCACACCCGATCATAGGCGGCGGTTCCGAGTCCGTGCGCTGCTGGCTCACGTTGAGCAGACGGGCGATCACACCTAGCTGGCCGGGGGGCCGTCCAGGGCCTCGAGTAACGCCGCGTCGCGCTGGTAGATATCGGGGCGGAAGACCAGCCGTCCCTCTTCGTCCGGGTGCACCGTCCAGTAGTGCAGGATGACCGGCACGGGACGCTCCAGGTGGACGTTGCGGGTCCGCCCGGCGGCGACCAGGGTGGAGACCCGGGCCTCGGTACCGGTATCGTCGAAGAGATGCTGGGCGAGTTCGAGCACCCCCTGCACGCGGATGCAGCCCGAGCTGAAGGCGCGCTGTTCCCGGGCGAAGAGCGCCTGTGCCGGGGTGTCGTGCAGGTAGACCAGGTGCTGGTTGGGGAAACGCAGCACCACCCGCCCCAGGGCGTTGTGGGGGCCGGCGCGCTGGCGCAGGATGATGTTGCCGGGCCGCCACCAGTCGACGTCCCGCGGGTCGAGACGCTGGCCGGAGGGGCTCAGCACCATCAGGTCCTGCTCCCACAGGTAACCGAGGTCGCGGCGCACCTGGGGCAGCACGTCCTCGCGCAGGATGGTCGGCGGCACCGTCCAGGTGGGGTTGATCGTCAGGTGGGTGATCCTTGAGCGCAGCGAGGGGGTGCGGCGATAGGGCTGCCCGACCACGATGCGTGAGCGCCAGACCTCGCCATCGGGGCGGAAGTAGCGGATCCGGTAGCCGGCGATATCCACCAGCACGAAGGCGTCGGGCAGGCCGTGGAGCAGCCAGCGCGCTCGCTCCAGGTTGACGCGGATCTGGTCGATGCGCCGGCTCACCGGCACATTGAGGGCCGCGCGCGTGCGGGGCCCGACGATGCCGTCCACCTCCAGCAGGTGGCGCTGCTGGAAGCGCTCCACGGCCGCCACCAGGTGCTCATCGTAACGGCGCGGGTCGAGTGGGAACGGGGCGGACTCATCGAGGAGATTCGCCGCCATCACCTCCAGCTCGCCCAGGATCGCCAGGCGCTCGCGCAGCAGTGGCACATCGTCGTGGGACTCCCCCGGGCGCAACGACTCCGGGCGGGGCGGCATCATCGGCCAGCCCCCCTGCCGCGCGATGTGACGATAGCGGGCGAGGCTCGCCCGCAGGCGCTCGTAAGGAGGCGCAGAGGGGCGCGCCGAGGCGAAGGCCTCGTCAAAACGTCGGGCATCCACCGCCTGCGAGATCGCCGCGAGATCGAGCGGAGGCGCCTCGATGGGCACCTCCCAGCCGGGATCGATACGGTAGGGGTCCACCTTGCCGCGCTGCAGGTGGCGCAGGGCCGCCAGCAGGGTGCGGCTCGCCTGCAGCTCGAAGCGCGCCCGCGCCGCCGGGGGGCTCTGCGCGTCGAGCGCCCGACGATGGGCATCCACCAGGGCATCCGGCCGGTAGTCCTGAGGGGTCAGTCCATCGGCGTCCAGGGTACGCAGGGCAGTGGCGAGGGCCGCCACGGTGGCGGCCTCCTGCCAGGCAGGCCGTCCATCGCGCGCCGCGTAGAACGCCCGCAGGATCACCCCCTGCTGCTCCAGGCGCTCGGCGAGAACCTCGTCCAGGGAGGGCTTGCCCTCCTCGGCCAGCGCAGAAAGGGTGGGCGACAGCATCATTGCCGCCGCGAGAATCAGCGGCTTCCATCCGGTTGCCCTGGACATGTCGACCTCCTCGAGGTTGATGTCGGTGGCTAGTACATTATGATGCTCACCATCATCATAGTGTTGGATCTCGAGCCGCAGGGAAGCCGGCCGTCCGTTTACGTGATCGCCGCTTCGTCCGGGAAGGGACGTCGAGCCGGCAGCGCCCTCACCCGACAGGTTTCCCGCATGCCGACCCATGCCCCGAGCCGATGGCTGCCCGGTGCGGCCCTCTGCAGCGCCCTGCTGCTGAGCCCCCCGCCCTCACTGGCCAGCAACGACTTCCTGACGCAGGCCGAGACGCCTGTCGTCCGACCCTCGCCGTCCCTCGACCAGACCCTGCAGCGGCTGGCGCCCGGCGCCGACGCCCGGGTGATGCGTCTGGCGGCCCGCGCGCTCTCCTGCGCCGACCCGGACGCCGAGCGACTGGCGGTGATCGACTTCTCGCTGCCCTCCACCGAGCCGCGCCTGTGGGTCTTCGACCTGCGGCGTCAACGCTTGTTGTTCAAGGAGCTGGTCTCTCACGGACAGGGATCGGGGAATGCCGTGGCCCAGCGCTTCTCCAACGTGCCGGAGAGTCATCAGTCCAGCATCGGGCTGTTTCGCACCCTGAACAGCTACCGGGGCAGCAACGGCTACTCCCTGCGCCTGGAGGGGCTGGAGCCCGGCGTCAACGACCTGGCCTACGAGCGCGCCATCGTCATCCACGGTGCCGACTACGTCAGCGAGGATTTCATCGAGCAGACCGGCCGCCTCGGCCGCAGCCATGGCTGTCCGGCGGTGCGCCAGGAAGTGGCGACCCCGCTGATCGACAGCATCAAGGAGGATCAGTACCTCTTCACCTACTACCCGGACCCGGAGTGGCTGGCGAACTCGGACTTCTTCCGCTGCGACCGTGACGAGGCGCCCCTGGCCATGAACTGAGGCGCCGCGACGCCCAGAGGCGGGCGCGCCGGGATTGCACG
The DNA here is from genome assembly GCA_033720795.1 of Halomonas sp. Taxonomy (GTDB): domain Bacteria; phylum Pseudomonadota; class Gammaproteobacteria; order Pseudomonadales; family Halomonadaceae; genus Halomonas. The sequence goes on from JAWWBV010000003.1 coordinate 15,421, forward strand.
GATCGCGGTGACTGCGCCATTCTGCAGTCTGGCGTCTCACTGGCACAGGAGAGGACGATGAAAGATCGGGTATTACTGATTACCGGAGCCTCGAGCGGCATCGGCGCGGCCACGGCCCGGGCCGCCGCCCGCGAGAACTTCAAGCTGGTGCTGGCGGCCCGCTCCCGGGAGAAGCTGACGGCCCTGGCCGAGGAGCTGGGTCAGGAGAACGTCCTCGCCATCGGTTGTGACGTCACCTCCCTAGAGGAGCAGCAGGCCATGGTCGAGCAGGCGCTGGAGCGCTTCGGCCGGATCGATGCGGTATTCGCCAACGCGGGGCGCGGCGGCTCGCCGGGCGGCTTCAGCGGCGCCGATCACGAAGCCTGGCGCGAGATGATCCTGACCAACGTCTACGGGGTGGGCCTGACCCTGCAGGCGACCCTGCCGGCGCTGCGCCACAGTCGCGGCCAGGTGCTGCTCACGGGCTCTGCCGCCGGCCGTGCCACCATCCCCGGCTCCATGTACGGCGCCACCAAGTGGGCCGTCACCGGCATCGGCTACAACCTGCGGGAGGAGCTCCGCGGCAGCGGCATCCGGGTGACGCTGATCGAGCCCGGCATGGTCAACACTCCCTTCTTCGACGAACCTCCGGAACACGCCCTGGAGGATCGCGATATCGCCAACGCGGTGATCTACGCCCTTCAACAACCGGCTCACGTGGATGTCAACGAGATCCTGATTCGCCCCACGCCGCCCGTGGAGTGACTCACCCTCCACTGCCATCCATCACAACCACGGCACCACGCCAATGACGATCCAGATCGGTGACACCCTCCCTGACATCACCCTCAAGACCAACGGGGCGGATTGTAGTGATCAAGTGTTTTTTGCCCTCAAATTTTGAGCATTCCGGTCGTTCTTTTTTGCTAAATTCGGCGGCAGTCCATCATTATGCTAGTGTGACCTGATACTGCTGTAGTAACCGATCATATAATCAGTGACAGATTGCTTCGCCGCAACAACATTGGGGTAGCCAATCTCTCGCATCCATTCCGTTTTCAGGCTACTGAAGAAGCGCTCTGTGGGGGTATTATCCCAGCAATTGCCACGGTGACTGAGCCTCTGCGTCATCCGGCAGCGCCGGCGGTATGGGCACCCGCAGCCACCGTTATGCGCTCACTGGCGTGGTGTGGTGGCGTACCCTGGAGTCGATACCGAAAAGGGCGTCATGGACAAGAACAGCGCCGAGACCATTACCGACAAGCTCGGTGAGGGCTCTCGGACACCACCTTCCTGGCAGTTCCTCCGTATCACCGCTCATTGCCTTGATGAACATATCGACTAGCGCCACGTGGCAAAGTGATTTGAGAACGTGACGGTCCGCCCCCACGCTCATGAGTGCCTCGAGGACGGCGGCTCGAACGATGCGCATCGTGGATGACGAGGGTATGCTGAGGTTGATGCAATGCAGCAGCGCCGGCCGCCGGCCGATGGAGCGGGCATGAGCGAAAGAAAACGGATCGATCTGGCCCTGCAGGGGGGCGGTGCTCACGGCGCCTTCACCTGGGGCGTCATGGACCGCCTGCTCGAGGATGAGCGCATCGAGATCGAGGGCATCAGCGGCACCAGCGCCGGGGCCATGAACGGCGTGGTGATGGCCGACGCCCTGACCCGCGGCGACGAGTCGACCGCCCGCCAGGCGCTGCGCGACTTCTGGCGCGCGGTGAGCCGGGCGGGCATGACCAGCCCCGTTCGCCGGACCCCGCTGGACGTGATGACCGGCAACTGGAGCCTCGACCACTCCCCCGGCTACATCGCCCTGGACCTGATGAGCCGGCTGGTCTCTCCCTACCACTTCAACCCCTTCAACCTCAATCCGCTGCGCGACATCGTCGCCAAGCGCGTCGATTTCGACCGGGTGCGCGCCTGCGAGCACCTCAAGCTCTTCGTCACCGCCACCAACGTGCGCAGCGGCAAGCAGCGGATCTTTTCCCGGGAAGAGATGAGCCTCGATGCGGTGATGGCCTCGGCCTGCCTACCCACCGTCTTCCAGGCCGTGGAGATCGACGGCGAGGCCTACTGGGACGGCGGCTACATGGGCAACCCCTCGCTCTCGCCACTGCTGCACGACTGCACGGCGGGAGACATCCTGATGGTACAGATCACCCCCATGTATCGTCAGGAGCTGCCCACCAGCGCCGCGGACATCCTCAACCGGCTCAACGAGATCACCTTCAATGCCGCCCTGATCAAGGAAGTGCGCATGATCGCGATGCTGCAGAAGCTGCTCGGCGAGCATGACATCGACATCGGCTGCTATCGCGATGCCAGGCTTCACCACCTCAGCGGCGACGAGCCTCTCTCGCATCTCTCGGTGTCCAGCAAGCTCAATGCCGAGTGGGCCTTCCTGTGCCACCTGCACGACCTGGGACGCGCGACCACCGAGGCCTGGCTGGCCGATCACTTCGCGGCGCTGGGCAATCACTCCACGCTGGATATGGAGCGCATCTTTCAGGAGGTCGAATCCGCTCGCTGAGCCAGCGTTGATGGCGCATCATGATATTGCATTGCAGCACCGGCGAACGGCGTCCATGCTCGAACCAGGCGGGTACTTACGAGTCAGTACTTGTACTTGCAGGCCAATACTTCGCAGGCCAGTACTTCGCCAGCCCCCACCATCACCAGGCCACCAGGAGGTGACACGACAGACAACGAGCGGGACGACAGCGCTTGCGCCCTTGTCACCTGCCTGACATCGCGCGCCGGCAGTGTCGACACCATGACACCAGGAGAACTGCGCCGATGGTACGCATCGACAAGAAGGCCACCCGGCTCTACGTGCTGGACACCAACGTCCTGATCCACGACCCCGCCGCCCTCTACCAGTTCGACGAGCACGAGGTCGTCATCCCCATGACCGTGCTCGAGGAGCTCGACAAGCACAAGAACGGCATCCGCGAGATCGCCCGCACCGCCCGCCAGGTCAGCCGCACCCTCTCGGACCTCACCGCCAACGTCGATATCGACCAGATTCGCGACGGCATCCCCATTCCCCGCATCGCCGGTCCCGAGGGTCGCCTGCGCCTGCTCTGTTACCACGACCTGAGAGCGCTCGATCCGCTGGACGACAGCCCCGACAACCGCCTGCTGGCGGAGACCTGCCGGCTGCGCGACGAACGCCCCGACGCCTCGGTGATCCTGGTCACCAAGGACATCAACCTGCGGGTCAAGGCGGCGGCCCTGGAGGTGCCGGTCGAGGACTACCTCACCGATCGCGCCTTCGACGACAGCGATGCCATGACCGACGGCGCCCGGATCTACCCCGACGCCGGCCACGACGGCAGCGGCCTCTGGGACAGCCTCGAGGTAGAGGTGAAGGTCGAGCGACAGGAGCATCGCGTCGTCTACCGCCTCGCCGGCGAGATGCCGCGCGAGTGGCACCTGGGCATGCTGGTCTCCGACAGCGACGAGGGGGCCAGCTTCGAGGCCATCATCCGCGAGGTGGGGCCGAAACACGCCCACCTGGAGCTGCTGACCAACTACCGCCACGGCGCCAGCGTCTGGGGCGTGCACGCCCACGACAGCCGGCAGAACTTCACCCTCAACCTGCTGATGGACGATGAGATCGACCTGGTCACCATCGCGGGCAGTGCCGGCACCGGCAAGACCTTCATGACGCTGGCCGCCGCCTTCCAGCAGACCCTGGACAGCAAGCGCTTCGAGCGCATCGTCTTCACCCGGGCGCCGATCTCCATGAGCGAGGACATCGGCTTCCTGCCCGGCACCGAGGAGGAGAAGATGTCGCCCTGGATGGGCGCCTTCCACGACAACATGGACAACCTGCTGCGTGACGAGCACGACGGCAGCAGCACCTGGAACCAGGACGCCACCCGCCAGCTGCTGGGCTCACGGGTGCAGATCCGCGCCCCCGGCTTCATGCGCGGGCGCACGCTCAACGACACCTTCCTGATCATCGACGAGGCCCAGAACTTCACGCCCAAGCAGCTCAAGTCGCTGATCACCCGGGCCGGGCGCAATACCAAGATCGTCTGCCTGGGCAATGTCGGGCAGATCGACACCCCCTACCTCACCGCCAACACCTGCGGCATGGCGGCGGTAGTCCAGCACTTCCGCGACTGGCCCCACGCCGGCCATGTCACCCTCAAGAGCGTCGAGCGCTCACGCCTGGCCCTGGCCGGCGAGGAGCTGCTCTAAAAAAGCACCGCGTCAAGAGACACCGACCTGAACGCCGAAGGGCCGGCGCCTCGCGACCCGGCCCTTCCTGATGGTCCGCCACGCGGTGGTCCGCCTCGCAATGGCCCGCCTCGCGGTGGCCCGTCAGACGCCGCGATTGACCGCCTTCTCGATCAGGGCCTCGCTCTCGCTGCCGGGCCCCTTCCTCAGCACCGACTGTGCCTCGTGCCAGAGGCAGACGAAACGATGACAGGAGGCGCAGTGGACCTGATCATCGGGATTCTTGACGCTGGAAACGCGCATCAGGTGACTGCCGCAACTCGGGCAGGCGACAGGCAGGCGAAAGTCTTCCGACAGGGACATGGCATGGCTCCTCGTGTTGCGGTGTCAGTGATCCCCATCCTGCCGATCTCGGCGGCGTTTCTCCAGCCATTCGGCTCGCGATCAGAGGGCGTGCTCCTGAGGCAGAGGGTAGCCTGGCGCCGGAACGAGGCGATTACGTCCCTGGTGCTTGGCGCGATAGAGCGCGGCGTCGGCCTGGGAGAGCGCGAGCTCGAGGCTGCCCTGCGGGGGCATCACCGCCAGGCCCAGGCTGACCGTCACGTCCAGGACCTCGCCCTGCACGTCGAGCGCGATCGCCTCCACCGCGGCGCGCAGGCGCTCCAGCACCCCCCAGGCTTCCTCGGGCGAGGTATCCACCAGCATGACGGCAAACTCCTCGCCGCCGATGCGTGCAAAGAGATCGTAGGGGCGCAGGCAGTCACCACAGGTCGTGGCGAAGGCCTGCAGCACCAGATCGCCGGCGGCATGGCCGTGGGTATCGTTGAGCCGCTTGAAGTGATCGATATCGAGCATGGCCAGCGGCACCCCCAGGCCATGACGCGCGGCCAGCGCCCTCACGGCCTCACCGGAGTCGAAGAAGGCGCGACGATTGAGCACCCCGGTGAGCATGTCGGTGCTGACCAGCTTCTGGGTGCGCTGCTCTTCTTCCTTGCGGGCGGTGATATCCAGCAGCACGCCGTCCCACAGGGTGTCGCCGTCGCGCTGCCGCCGAGGCGTGGCCCGCCCCTCGAGCCAGCGGAGGTCATCGGCCAGCGCGAGGCGAAACTCCAGCGTCCAGGGGGCAAGGCTGATCGCCGACTGCGCCAGGGTCGTGCTGAGCCGCTGACGGTCGTCGTCGTGGACCCTCGACAGCAGCGCTTCGGCGCTATCCATCACGTCCTGCGACGAGAGCCCCGCCAGCGCCTGAAGCCCGGTACTGAGGTAGCGAAAGTCGAGGTCGCCCCGCGCCGACTGGCGAAGCTGGAAGACCACGCCGGGCAGCCGGTCCAGGGTCTCCTGCAGGGCGGCGAGCCGGACATGATCGTGCAGGGCGCCCTGATGCAGGTCGGTGATGTCGTGCAGGGTCACCAGCAGGCGCAGCGCCTCTCCCGGCCGGGTCTCCAGCGGCTGGAAGACGCCCTGCTGATGGATGTTCTGCCCGTCGGCCCGGCGGCACAGCAACACCCCTCGCCAGGGCGAACGACGTGCCAGGCAGCATGCCAGGGCCCGGCCGATATCGCCGTGCAAGGGATCGACGTCCAGGCTGGTGACGCGACGCCCGAGCATCGAGTGGGCCGGGTGACCGCTGTAGCGCTCGAAGCCGGGATTGACGCTCAGGATGATGCCATCGGCATCGACGAGCATCGCCACGCCCGGGAAACCGTCCAGCAGCGATAGGGCCAGTGGTGCCTGCTGCCTCCGGGCCGAGGCCCAGTGCCGCCAGTGATTCCTGATACGTGCCATGCCCACCGTCCCGGGCTTCCCCCCGTCGATCATGAAGGACCTCCTGCCCCTCCTACATCTCATACCCTAGCCCAGGATGGTCGAGGACACATGCCCGATGCCCAAGGCGCGGCATGACCGCTGACCCAGGTCAAGCCGCCGCCATTCGAGCCGAAGCGTCAGGCGGCGAGCCAGAGCCCCAGGTTGAGCAGTGAAAGACTCACCAGCAGCAGCGCAACGTTGAGGCCCAGCAGTGGCAACAGCCCGGTGAGATCGCCGGCATCCACGTCGCTCGGCAGCCGCCAGAGGCCCACGATGAGCCGCAGGGCCACGGGCGCGGCCAGCCACATCAGCCCGGTCTGGGCGGGCAGACGGCCCGCGGCCCAGGCCAGCGGGACTACCGAGAAGGCAGCGATCACCAGCACCGCCACCAGGCGGGCCGCCCGCCGGGCGCCCAGCACGATCGCCAGGTGATGGCGTCCCACCCGGCGGTCGGGCTCGATGTCCGGCAGCTGGTTGGCCAGCAGCAGGGCACTGACCATCAGGGTCGGCACCGCCGAGACGACCAGCGCCGTGGCGGAGAAGGCGCCGGTGAGGGCGTGGTTCGCCCCGACCACCATCAGGGTGCCGAAGCCCAGCCCCGGCGCCACCAGGCAGAGCCAGGGCCGTCGGGTCAGCCAGCCGGTGTAGGCCACCACCAGCGCCACGCCGAGCAGGCCGTAGGCGAGCAGCGCGGGCCCGGCACGCCACAGGCACCAGGCGCCGATGACCACGACCCCGGCCAGGCAGGCGAGCGCGGCACGCCGCACCGCCCGGGCCGCGCCGGGGTGCGCGGGCAGCGCGCCGCTGCCGCCGGAGAAGGGCGTGCGCCGGGTGGTGGCATCCAGGCCGCTGGCGAAGTCGTGATGCTCGTTGAAGAGGTTCACCGCGGCGTGGGCCAGCAGCGCGGCGAGCAGCACCAGCAGGATCGCCCCGCCCGCCGGCGCCCGGCCGTCGAGCCAGGCGCTGGTCACCGCCAGCCCCGCACAGAGCGGCGCCAGCACCAGGAAGTTGGGGCGCGCGCAGCGCCAGCAGACGCGCAGCGCGCCCACCGGGGCGGCGGGCACCGTCAGGCGAGCGTCGCGATCGGGCATGGCCGGCGGCCGCTCAGCGGGCCAGCCGCTCGCCCAGCCAGCGGCCGATGTCGCCGATCTGCTGCGGGCAGAGCGCGTGGGCCATCGGGTAGCGGCGGTAGTGCGCCGGATAGCCGAGCGAGAGCACGCGATCGTACCCGGCCTTGCCCAGCGACTCGGGCACCACCGGGTCGAAGCTGCCGTGATGAACCTCGATGGGCAGGGTGCGGTTGGCCTCGGCGAGCGTCACGCTGTCGGCCGTGGCGAAGTAGGTGGAGAGCGCCAGCAGGCCGCCCAGCGGCGCCTCGAAGGAGAGCGCCGCCTGGTAGGCCACCGCGCCGCCCTGGGAGAAGCCCGCCAGGATGATCCGGCGGCTGTCGATGCCGTGCTCGATCTGCTCGCGCAGCATCGCCTGGATGCGCTCGGCGGAGGCCAGCAGCTGCGGCTCGTCGATCTGGCGGTCGAGGCTCATCTCCTTGATGTCGTACCAGGCCGGCATGGTCATCCCGCCGTTGACGGTCACCGGGAGGCGCGGCGCATGGGGCAGGATGAAGCGCACCGCGGCCTCCTCGGGCAGCGGCAGCGCCGGTACCAGCGGCTCGAAGTCGCGGCCGTCGGCACCCAGGCCGTGCAGGATGATGACGCAGGCGTCGGCCGGCTGGCCGGTTCTCGGCTCGATGATCAGTTCGCCGGGGTGGTTCATGAAGTCGCCTCCAGGGCCGTAAATCGGGTCGGTCGAAGGACGACACCCTACCGCAAACGTCGCCCGGCGGCGAGCGCGCTCAGAAGGGCCAGAACAGCGGGATCAGGGTCAGCGCCACCAGGGCGATGAGCAGGTTCAGGGGGCCGCCGAGGCGCAGGAAGTCACCGAGGCGATAGCCCCCGGGGCCGTGCACCATCAGGTTGGTCTGGTAGCCGATCGGCGTCAGGAAGCTCGCCGAGGCGGCGAACATCACCGCCACCACGAAGGGCATGGGACTCACCCCGAGGCTCTCCGCCCCGGCCATGACCACCGGGAAGGTGATCACCACGGCCGCGTTGTTGGTGACCAACTCCGTGAGCAGGGCCACCAGCAGGTAGCTCCCCACCAGCAGCAGCCAGGGATTGCCATCGGCCAGCACCAGCGCCTGCCCCGCCAGCGTCGCCGCGGCGCCCGAACTCTCCAGGGCGGCCCCGAGCCCGAAGGAGGCGGCGATGGTCAGCAGCACCTGGGTATCGAGACCGCGCCGCGCCGCGCCGACCGAGCAGCAGCCGGTGGCCAGCGCCAGCAGCGCGCCGAGCATGGCGGCCTTCATCATGCTCATCACCCCGAACGTGGCCAGCACCACCACCCCCGCCAGGATGGCCCAGGCCAGCCAGGCCTTCTCGTGGACCGGGCGCGCGGCACCGTTGACGGTACTGATCAGCAGGAAGTCCCGGGACTGGCGATGACGCTCGATGAAGGGCGGCCGCGCCTCCAGCAGCAGCACATCGGCCGGCTGCAGGCGGATCTGGCCGAGGTTGCCGGCGACCCGCTCGCCGCCGCGGCAGACCGCCAGCACCGCCGCGCCGTAGAGGGTGCGGAAGTGGCCATCGCGAATGCGCTGGCCGATGAACTGGCACTGGCCGGAGACCACCGCCTCCACCAGGCGACGCTCCTTGAAGTCCTTCTCGAGGCTCGAGGCACCCTGGCGCGTCGGCACGAGCCCACGAATCTGCTGCAGTTCCACGGCGCCCTCGCTGGTGCCGGCGAACACCAGTCGGTCGCCGCCCTTGAGGTGCTCGCCGGGCCCCACCACACTGACGACGTTGCCGTCGCGTTCGATCTCGACCAGAAACAGCGCCTGCAGGTGGCGCAGGCCGGCCTCCTCGACCGTGCGATCGACCAGCGGGCCATCGGGCGCCACCTCCATCTCGATGGTGAACTCACGGGGATTGTCGAAGGCCGAGGCGGCCCCCCGCCGCGCCGGCAGCAGGCGCGGCCCCAGCAGCAGCAGATAGAGCAGCCCCACCAGGGCCACCGGTACGCCGACCCAGGCGATGTCGAAGAGGCCCATGGCCAGGGAAGGATCGCGATCGACCAGCAGGCCGTGGACGACCAGGTTGGTGCTGGTACCGAACAGGGTAATGGTGCCGCCGAGGATCGAGGCGAAGCTGAGCGGCATCAAGAGGCGGTGCGCCGGCACGGCGACACGCCGGCTCCAGCTCAGCACCGCCGGAATGAAGGTCGCCACCACCGGCGTATTGTTGAGCAGGGCGCTGAGCGAGGCGACCGGCAGCAACAGGCGCAGCATCGCCCTGCCCTCGCTGCGGGGGCGCCCCAGCACATGGCGGATGATCAGGTCGATGCCACCGGTCTGGCGAATGCTGGTCACCAGCACGTACATGAAGGCCACGGTGAAGAGCCCCGTGCTCGAGAAGCCCGCCAGCGCCTGGGCCGGTTCGATCACGCCGAGGGTCAGCAGCAGGATCACCGCCCCGAGCAGCACGATGTCGGGACCGACACGTGAGAGGGCCATCAGCGGGAAGACGGCGATCACGGTGGCAAGGGAGAGCCAGGCATCCAGCGGCATGAAGGGGATCCGGTCAGGACAGAACGAGCCCCATTGTGAACGCCCCCGGTTATTCTAAAAAGTTATTTTTAGAAATCTAGAAATAACTTTTTAGAACATGCCGAGTCGAATGCCCACCCACGCAAAAAGGCCCGCTTTCGCGGGCCTTTTCTCGACTGCCGTCAGGCAGTCACATCACGATCGGTCGACGTTCAGCCGATGACCTGGATGTTGGAAGCCTGGAGGCCTTTCTTGCCCTGGGTGACGTCGAAGGAGACCTTCTGACCGTCTTGCAGGGACTTGAAGCCTTCTGCCTTGATCTCGGAGAAGTGAGCGAACAGGTCGTCACCGTTGTCGTCCGGAGAGATGAAGCCGAAGCCTTTAGTGTCGTTGAACCACTTGACGGTACCAGTAGCCATGATCGAATTCCTCGAATAGCGTGAGATTGTGCCGGGAAATACCCGAGTTGCAGTGGGTAAAACAAGAAACTTTCACCGGGAAATCGACGCTATGAGCTTTCGATGACCGCTTGGACGTTCCAATTGCTAACCAACTGCCCGCATAGTGCGCCCTCGCCGAGGGCAGGTCAAACCTTATTTTCGCCGCGTGACGAGAAAGTGAGGAAACGGTGATGAAACCGTGACGCGGCGACGGGCTCAAACGCGCTCCCTCCGCCGCGCAGCACGGGCGTCACGGCGAGGCGAGGATCCAGGCCGCGGCCTTCTCGGCGATCATCAGCGTCGGCGAGTTGGTGTTGCCGCTGGTGATGGTCGGCATGATGCTGGCATCGACGACCCGCAGCCCCCGCACGCCCCTGACCCGCAGGCGGGCATCGACGACCGCCTGGGGATCGTCGTCGCGTCCCATCTTCGCGGTGCCCACCGGATGGAAGATGGTGGTGCCGATGTCGCCGGCCAGCCGCGCCAGGTCGTCGTCGCTCTGGTACTGCAGGCCCGGCTTGAACTCCTCGGGCCGGTAGCGGGCCAGCGCCGGCTGCTCGGCGATGCGCCGGGTGACCCGCAGCGAGTCGGCGGCCACCCGGCGATCCTCCGGCGTGCTCAGGTAGTTAGGGGCGATGGCCGGAGCCTCGCGGGGATCGGCGCTCTTGATGCGCACCGTACCCCGGCTGGTCGGGTTGAGGTTGCACACGCTCGCCGTGATCGCCGGGAAGTCGTGCAGCGGCTGGCCGAAGGCCTCCAGGCTCAGCGGCTGGACGTGGTACTCGAGATTGGGATGGGGCTGATCGTCGGAACTGCGCGTGAAGGCGCACAGCTGGGAGGGCGCCATGCTCATCGGCCCGGAGCGCGTCAGGGCATACTCCAGGCCGATCTTCGCCTTGCCCAGCAGCGAGTTGGCCAGGGTGTTGAGGGTCCTTGCCCCCGTCAGCCGGTAGACCGAGCGGATCTGCAGGTGGTCCTGGAGGTTCTCCCCCACCCCCGGCAGGTCCGCCACCACCGGGATGCCGTGTTCGGCGAGCAGGTCGGCCGGGCCGATGCCCGAGAGCTGCAGCAGCTGGGGCGAGCCGATGGCGCCCGCCGCCAGGATCACCTCGCGACTGGCGCTCGCCGTGACGACTTCGCCGCCCCGTTCGACCGTGACGCCGCAGCAGCACGGCTCGCTCCCCCGCCCCTTGGCGAACTCGAGTCCCCGCACCAGGGTGGAGTGCCACAGGGTCAGGTTGTCGCGCTTCTCGACGCCGCGCAGGAAGGCCTTGGCGGTGTTCCAGCGCCAGCCCGCGCGCTGATTGACCTCGAAGTAGTCGACCCCCTCGTTGTCGCCGCGGTTGAAGTCGCGGGTACGCGGGATGCCGGCCTGCACGGCGGCCGCGGCGAAGTCGTCCAGCACCTGCCATTTCAGGCGCTGGCGCTCGACGCGCCACTCGCCGCCATGGCCGTGGAAATCGCGGTGGGCCGCGTCGCCGTCGCCCCCGTCATCCAGGCGGTAGTGGTCCTCGTGCTTCATGAAGTCGGGAAGGCAGTTCTCCCAGCGCCAGGCGTCGTCGCCGGTGAGCTCGGCCCAGCCGTCGTAGTCGCGGGCCTGGCCCCGCAGGTAGAGCATGCCGTTGATGCTGGAGCAGCCCCCCAGCGTCTTGCCGCGGGGATAGAGCAGGGAGCGGCCGTTCAGGCCCGGGTCGGGCTCGGTGCGAAACCGCCAGTCGGTGCGTGGGTTGTCGATGCAGTAGAGATAGCCCACCGGGATATGGATCCAGTGGTAATTATCGCGCCCCCCTGCCTCGATCAGCAGCACGCGATTGGCCGGGTCGGCGCTCAGGCGGTTGGCGAGCAGACAGCCGGCGGTGCCGGCGCCCACCACGATGTAGTCGTAGGCGTGTTTATCGTTGGAATGATCGGCCATGGCGTACTCTCGGTAGTGGCGTCGCGTAAACGAAAGGATCGGACCTACTTGGCGGTGGGCATCACGAACTCGGCCCCATGCTCGATGGAATCCGACCAGCGCTGCATGATCGACTTTTGCTTGGTGTAGAAGCGCACGCCCTCCTCGCCGTAGGCGTGGGTATCCCCGAACAGAGAGCGCTTCCAGCCGCCGAAGCCGTGCCAAGCCATGGGCACCGGGATCGGCACGTTGATGCCGACCATGCCGACCTGGATGCGACGCCCGAACTCGCGGGCCACGCTGCCGCTCTCGGTGAAACAGCTCACGCCGTTGCCGAACTCGTGATCATTGATCAGCCGGATGGCGGTGGCGATGTCGGGCACCCGAACGCAGGCCAGCACCGGGCCGAAGATCTCCTCCTGGTAGAGGGTCATCTCCGGGGTGACGTGATCGAACAGCGAGCCGCCCATCCAGAAGCCCTCGGCGCAGTCGTCGCCGGTCGTGGCGACATCGAGGTCGCGGCCGTCGACGACCAGCTCGGCGCCCTCGGCCACGCCCTGCTCGATGTAGCCGGTGATGCGCCGGTGGGCCTGGGCCGTCACGATGGGCCCCATCTCGGCATCCAGCTCCAGGCCATTCTTGACCTTGAGCACACGGGCACGCTCGGCCAGGCGCGGCACGATCTCATCGGCCACGTCGCCCACCAGCACCGCCACACTGATAGCCATGCAGCGTTCGCCAGCACTGCCGTAGGCCGCGCCGATCAGCGCATCCACGGCCTTGTCGAGGTCGGCATCGGGCATCACCACCATGTGGTTCTTGGCTCCGCCCAGGGCCTGGACACGCTTGCCGTGGCGGGCACCCCGCTCGTAGATCAGGTTGGCGATCGGCGTGGAGCCGACGAAGGAGAGCGCCTTGACCCCGGGGTGATCGAGCAGCGCCTCCACGGACGCCTTGTCGCCCTGCACCACGTTGAAGACGCCGTCCGGCAGCCCCGCCCGCTTGAGCAGGTCAGCGATCAACAGCGAGGCGCTGGGATCCAGCGGGCTCGGCTTGAGGATGAAGGTATTGCCGGCGGCGATGGCAATCGGGAACATCCACATCGGCACCATGACCGGGAAGTTGAACGGGGTGATGCCGGCCACCACCCCCAGCGGCTGGCGCGTGGTCCAGTTGTCGATGCCGGTGCTGACCTGTTCGGTATAGTCGCCCTTGAGCAGCTGCGGGATGCCGCAGGCGAACTCGACGATGTCGATGCCGCGTGCCACCTCGCCCTGGGCATCGGTGAACACCTTGCCATGCTCCAGGGTGATGGCCCGCGCCAGCTCATCCTTGTGCTCGCCCAGCAGCTGGAGGAACTTGAACATCACCCGGGCTCGACGGATCGGCGGGGTATCGGCCCAGGCCGGGAAGGCGGCCTCGGCCGCGGCGACGGCCGTGGCCACATCGGCGTGGGAGGCCAGGGCCACCTGACCGGTCACCTGGCCGGTGGCCGGGTTGGTCACGGCCTGGTGCTGACCGGAGTCGCCGGCTGACATTTGCCCATTGATATAATGCTGGATGTTGGCTGTGCTCATGGCGGCCTCGTCTCGTCGTTGTCGGCATCGGGGCTGCGGCGTGACAGAAGCGCCCCACCTGGCGCCTAGACTAGCCCGCTCGTCGCCGGGATCAATTGAGTAATCCAAAACCAGCATATAAGTTTGGCTGATATCACTTCATGCCGAGGAGACGACACCATGCAGGACCTCCAGACCCTGCGTGCCTTCGTCACCGTGGCCAGGCAAGGCAGCGTCTCTCGCGCCGCCGAGCGACTGCACCTGACCCAGCCCGCGGTAAGCCTGAAGCTCAAGCAGTTCCAGGTGGGCCTCGGCCTCATCCTGTTCCAACGCCGCCCCCA
>JAWWBV010000004.1:0-27798 GCA_033720795.1 Halomonas sp.
CGTGCCGCCGCCGATCTGCATCAGGGCGGCCGGCAGGGTGCCTTCCTCCTGGAAGGCCTCGATGCCGAACACGAACGACAGCGCGATCAGCAGGCCCCCGGCCACCACCATCGGCAGCATGAAGGACACCCCGGTCAGCAGGTGCTTGTAGACGCCCTTCTCCTTGAGGCTCTTCCTGGCCTCGCCGCCGCCCGCGGCCGGCGCGCCGGCGTCCTCCACCGCGGCCTCGGCCAGCGCCGCCTCGATGGTCGGCCTGGGCTGCTTCAGGGCGTTGCCGGTGGAGGTGCGGTAGACCCGCTTGCCGGCGAAGCGGGTGGGGTCGACCTCGATGTCGCAGGCCAGGATCACCACCTCGGCATCGCGGATCTCCTCGTCGGTCAGCTGGTCCTGGGCGCCCACCGAGCCCTGGGTCTCGACGCGCATGGGATGGCCCAGGGATCTCCCCGCTTCACCGAGGGCTTCGGCGGCCATGAAGGTGTGCGCCACCCCGGTGGGGCAGGCGGTGACGGCGACGATGGGCCGGCCGCCGGCCGCGCCGGAGCTGGACACCGGCGTGGCGTGGGTCTCGCCGCCGGGCACGAAGGCCTCGGCCTCGCGCCGGGCGCGTTCGAGGAAGCCGCCTGGGTCGGGCAGCGCCTGGTCGATGGGGGCGCGGAACAGCCGCTTGCCCTTGAAGCGCTGCGGGTCCGGCACGTGGTCGGCGGCGACGACGATCAGGTCGGCGGCCTCGATGGCCTCGGCGGAGACCGGCGTCACCGGCGCAAGCTCGCCGTGCATCTCCACGTGAGTCTGCCAGCCGAGCCGCTCGGCGGCCTGCTCGAGGCGCCGGGCGGCGAGGAAGGTGGTGGCCATGCCGCTGGGGCAGGCGGTAATGAGGATGGCGTTCATGCGAGGGCTCCCTCGGCGTCGTCGCCGCCGAGGCGGTGGACGCGCGTCTGTTGTTGGAGTGACGGGAAGTCGGCGGCGCGGGCGTCGCCCACGCCGACATGGCGGACCGCCTCGGCGGACAGCGCGGTGGCCAGGCGCAGCGCCTCGTCGGGCGCGTGGCCCTCGAGCACGCCGTGCAGCAGCGCGGCCAGCAGGGTGTCGCCGGCGCATACGGTGCTCGCCACCGTCATGGGCGGCGGCAGTGCCTGCCAGGCGCCGCGGCGGCCGACCCACAGCACGCCCTCGGCGCCGGCGGAGAGCACCGCCTCCTCGATGCCGGCCTCGTGCAGGCGGCGGGCGGCCACCAGGCGGGCGGCCTCGCTGTCGAGGGGCGTGCCGGCCCAGGCGGCCAGCTCCTGCTCGTTGGGCTTGACCGCGGTGGGGCCGGCGGCGATGGCGGCCGTGAGGGCCGGGCCACTGGTGTCGACCCACACCGGCAGGCCGACGCCACGCAGCCGCGCGATCAGCTCGGCCAGCGCCTCGGGCGTGACACCGGGCGGCAGGCTGCCGGCGATCACCACCGCCTCGGGGCGGCGGACGTCATCGGCGGCCAGCGCCTCGAGCTGGTCGAGCAGCGTCTGCCAGGCGGCATGGTCGATGGTCGGCCCGGGGCCGTTGACGTCGGTGACCCGGCCGTCGGCCTCGGCGAGCTTGGCGTTGATGCGGGTCTCGCCGGGCACGCGCAGGAAGGCGTCCTCGAGCCCGGCGGCCTCGAAGGCGCGCAGGAAGGGGCCATCGTTGTCGGCGCCGAGGAAGCCCGAGACGCAGACGTCATGGCCGAAGGCGGCCAGCACCCGGGCCACGTTGACGCCCTTGCCGGCGGCCGCGAGGTGGGTGGCGCGGGTGCGGTTGACCTCGCCGAGCGCCAGGTGCGCAAGCGACACCGAGAGGTCCAGGGCGGGGTTCAGGGTCAGGGTCAGCAGGCGAGCCATCAGCGGGCCTCCAGGGCGTCGCGGACCGCCTCGCCGGTGGCCTGGGACAGTGCCAGGGCGGCCTGGGCGCGGCCCTCCTCGAGGTCGAACTCGCGCAGCCGGGCCTTGACCAGCGGCACCTGGCGGGCGCTGACCGAGAGCTCGTCGACGCCGAGGCCGACCAGCACCGGCACCGCGGTGGCATCACTGGCCAGCTCGCCGCACACCCCGACCCACTTGCCCTGGGCGTGGGCCGCGGCCACGGTCATCTCGATCAGCTTGAGCACCGCCGGATGCAGGCCGTCGGCCTGGGCGGAGAGCTCGGGGTGGTCGCGGTCGATGGCCAGGGTGTACTGGGTCAGGTCGTTGGTGCCCACCGAGAAGAAGTCCACCTCGGTGGCCAGGGTCGGCGCCAGCAGCGCGCTGGAGGGCACCTCGATCATCACCCCGAGCTGGACGTCGTCGCTGCGCTCGCCGACGGGCAGCGTCTCGAGCAGCCGGTCGAGGATGGCCCGGGCGGCGCGGAACTCGGCCACGTCCTTGACCATCGGCAGCATGATACGCAGCGGCCTGGCCTCGCGTTGCGGGTCGGACGTCGGTCCCGCGGCGATCAGCAGCGCACGGAGCTGGGTCTCGAGCACCTCGGGCCGGGTCAGTGCCAGACGGATGCCGCGCAGGCCGAGGAAGGGGTTGCTCTCCTGGGGCACCGGCCAGTAGGGCAGCGGCTTGTCGCCGCCCACGTCCAGGGTGCGGGCCACCAGCGGGCGGCCGTCCAGGGCGTCGAGGGCCTCGCGGTACTCGCCGATCTGGGTCTCCAGGTCGGGCATCTCGGCGTGGGCCATGAACACGAACTCGGTGCGTAGCAGGCCGACGCCCTCGGCACCTCGCTCCACGGCGTCGGCGGCGTGGGCGGTGTTGCCGAGGTTCGAGGCCACCTCGACCCGGTGGCCGTCGCGGGTCCGGGCCGGCTCGAAGCGCGCCTCCCAGGCCTCGGCCTCGCGGCGGCGGCGCTCGGCCAGGCGCTGTTCGGCGGCCTGGCGGCGCTCGGCGGCGGGAGCCGGGGTCACCCGGCCGCGCTCGCCGTCGAGGATCAGCTCGGTGCCGGTCGCAAGCGTCAGGATGCGTTGGCCGGCGCCGACCACGGCGGGAATGCCCAGCGCCCGGGCCAGGATGGCGCTATGAGCGGTAGCGCCGCCGCGGGCGGTCAGCAGGCCGCGCACGCGGCTGGTGTCGAGGCGCGCCACGTCGGACGGGCCGATGTCGTCGGTGACCAGGATGTAGGGATGCTCCGGCGGCTCGGGCAGCTCGACCCGGCACAGGATGCCCAGCACGCGGCGGCCCACGTCGCGCAGGTCGGCGGCGCGCTCGGCGAGCAGCTTGTCGGCGAGGCGCTCCTGGGCCTGGGCGGCGGTGTCGATCGCCTCCCACCAGGCGGCCTCGGCGGAGGCGCCCTCGTCGATGCCCTCCCGGGCGGCCTGGTGGAGTTCGGGGTCGCCGAGCATCTCCTCGTGCATCGACAGGATCTGCGAGACCTCGCCGCCGCGGGCGTGGTGGATCAGCGCCTCGAGCTGCTCGACGCCCTCGCGGAGGGCGTCGTCCAGGCGGCGGCGCTCGGCGGCCGGGTCGGCGGCGCGGGTCGGGTAGGCGAAGGTCGGGGTGGTCAGCACGAAGGCCGGGGCGATGGCGAGGCCCGGCGAGGCGGCCACCGCGGGGAGGGCGACGTCATCGGCCAGCGGCTCCAGGGCCGGGGCGTGCTCCGGTGCCGTCGCCAGCGGCTCGCGGTAGGCATCGAAGGGCTCGACGTGTTCGCCGAGGCCATCCTCCACGGCCTGGCAGATCGCGTCCAGCGCGGCCTCGGCGGTGTCGCCCTCGGCGGTGAAGATCAGCTGCTGGCCGCGGCGGGCGCCGAGGTTGATGACCTTGGTCAGGCTGGCGGCCGAGACGGCCTCGCTGCCGCCCTCGGCCAGGCGCACGCGGACCGCCGTACCCTGGGCGCGGGCCACCTGGATCAGCTGCTTGGCCGGGCGGGCGTGCAGGCCGTGGGCGTTGAGCACCGTGGCCAGGCGCTGACTGGCGGCGGCGGATTCGCCGGCCAGCCGCGCCAGCAGGGCGTCGGCGTCGAGACGGTGAAGGGTGTCGGGGGCGTCGCTCTCGAGCAGCGCCAGGATGCGCTCGAGGAGGCCACGATGGGCCTGGCCCTGGGCGGCCAGGCAGAACACCCCCTGCACCGGGGCGCCGTCGGCCTGCAGCGGCTCGGCCGGGGTCGCCAGGGCCAGTGCGGGCACGCCCACGCCCTGGTCGCTGGCCACCAGCCACAGGCCGCGGCCCAGGGCGCGAGGGGCGGCCTCGGCGACGGCGGCGACGAAGGCGGCATCGACGCACTCGGCCTGGCGCAGCCGGGCGGCGCCGGCCAGCGCCAGCTCGCGATGGTCGCGGGCGGGGAAGCCCAGGCACAGGGTGTCGGCGTTCAGCCGGGCCTCGACCACCGTCTTCGACAGCAGCTCGGCGATCTCGGACGCCCGCTCGGCGCCGGCCAGGCGTTCGGCGATACCGTCCTGGTCCAGCACGTGGGTCAGCTGGCGCAGGATGTCGAGGTGCTCGTCGCTCTGGGCGGCGATGGTCACCAGCACATGGACCCGCTGGCCGTCGTGCCACTCGACGCCCTCGGGGAACTGCAGCACCCGCACGCCGGTGGCATGCACGTGCTCGCGGCTCTCCGGCGTGCCGTGGGGAATGGCGATGGCGTTGCCGAGGAAGGTCGAGGACTGGGCCTCCCGGGCATGCAGGCCCTCGCGGTATTCCGGGGCGACCAGGCCGGCGGCGTGCAGCGATTCGGCGGCCTGGTCCAGCGCGGCGCGCCAGTGGTCGGCCTGGCAGCCGAGCAGGACGTCATCCTGGCGTAGGGTCAACATCGATGTCTCCGGTTCGTCGGGGGCGACGCCGGGCCATTCCGTGGTACCCGGGGCGTTGCAGTGGCTTGTGCGGGTAAGGTGAATCGTGTCACCTTCGACATGACGAATGCTGGATCGGTTAAGCCGGCTTGGCAAGGTTTCGAGTCTACGACTTTGGCAGGGGGTGGTGACGTGGCGGTCACGCGTAGAATGCCCCCGTCCAGTCCAGGGGGAATCCATGACGCTCGCGGAAATTGCTCGACTGGCCGGGGTCTCGCGCACCACGGCCAGCTATGTCATCAACGGCCAGGCCGAGACACGGCGCATCAGCCAGGACACCGTCGACCGGGTGATGGCGGTGGTCGAACGCCATCGCTATCGGGTCGACCCCCAGGCGGCCGCCCTGCGGCGCGGCTCCAGTCGTACCCTGGGACTGATCGTGCCCGACCTGGAGAACGTGACCTACGCGCGGCTGGCCAAGCGGCTGGAACGCGGCGCCCGGGAGGCGGGCTACCAGCTGCTGATTGCGGGCTCCGACGACCGGCCCGAGGTCGAGCGCGACCTGGCGCTGGCGCTGCGGGCGCGGCGCTGCGAGGTGCTGATCACCGCCAGCAGCCTGCCGATGGACGATCCCTTCTACGCCGAGTTGCAGGCCGAGGGCCTGCCGGTGGTGGCCGTCGATCGCGGCTTCGACGCCGCACGCTTCGCCAGCGTGGTCAGCAACGATGCCGAGGCTGCCGAACGGCTCGCCGCCTCGGTGCTGTCGCCCGGGACCTCGCGGGTGGTGTGGCTGGATGCGGTGCCCGGGCTGTCGATCACCCAGGAGCGGCGCGGCGGCTTCCAGCGGGCCCTGGCGGGAGGCGAGGCCGAAGCCGTCATGCTTTCCGGTGAGCGTTACGATCGCGCCGAGGGTGCCGGGCTGATGCGTCGGGTCATCGACGAGCACGGCCTGCCGGGTGCGCTGGTCACGGCGTCCTATTCACTGTTCGACGGCGTGCTCGATACCCTGCTCGAGGCCGGCGGGCTGCCGGCCTCGCTGCGGCTCGCCACCTTCGGCGACAGCCGTCTGCTGGAGTTCCTGCCGGTGGCGGTCAATTCCGCCGAGCAGGACCACGACCGGATGGCCGAGGCGACGCTGGAGAGCGCCCTGGCCGCCGCCCGGGGCGAGGGCGCCCCCGGACAGCGCACGGTGCCGCGGCGCATGCGCTGGCGTGCCGGTCGGCATTGTGCCGGCACGCCAGGCTTGCGATGATCTCGCCGACAGGGGGAAAGCCGGAAGTGATGAGCCGTGGACAAGTTTGAACAACGCCTGGACCAGGCCGCCCGCGCGGCCTGGCTGTCCTATGTTGGGGGGCGCACCCAGGACGAGATCGCCAGTCAGCTTGGTGTCTCGCGTCCTGGCGTACAGCGCCTGCTGGCCCTGGCCCGCCAGGAGGGGCTGGTCAAGGTCCGCGTCGACCACCCGATCGCCAACTGCATGGCCCTGGCCGAGGCGATCCGCGACCACTTCGGGCTGGAGTTCTGCGATGTGGCGCCTGCCGATGCCGAGGCGTCCGACGGTGGGGCTCGCTACCTGGCGGTTGCCGCCGCCGAGCGGCTCGCCCGCTACCTCGATCGCAGCGAGCCGCTGACCCTGTCGCTGGGGACCGGCCGCTCGGTGCGCGCCATGGTCGAGGCGCTGAGCCGCATCGACCGGCCTCAGCATCGCTTCGTGTCCCTGGTGGGCAACGTGGCCCGCGACGGCTCGGCGAACCGCTATGACGGCGTGATGATCCTGGCCGACAAGACCGGCGGCGAGCGCTACCTGCTGCCCGCGCCGGTGGTCGCCGGTTCGGTGGCCGAGAAGGAGGCGCTGCGCGAGCAGGCGCTGTTCCAGGCTATCGTCGCCGTGGCGCGGCAGGCCGAGGCCGCCTTCGTGGGGGTGGGGCGTATTGATCGCCAGGCGACCCTGTTCCAGGACCATTTCATCAGCGAGGCCGAGCTCGAGGAGCTGATCTCGGGCGGCGCCGTTGGCGAGCTGCTGGGCTGGCCGATGGATGCCTGGGGCGAGCTGGTCGACTGCTCCACCAGCCGGCGGGTCACCAGTCTGCCGCTGGAGATGTTCCGCGAGCAGACCCTGGTGGCGCTGGCCGGCGGGCGCGACAAGGGCCCTGCCATCCTGGCCGCCCTGCGCGGCGGCTGGCTCAAGGGGCTGGTCACCGATGAGCACGCCGCCCGCTATATCGTCGACACCGAGATGGCGACTCGCCAGAGCGCCTGAGCCGGAGGAAGACGACTCGGCATCCGTTGTGCATGCCCTGCTGGCCTGTCGGGAGGAGCGCCCTGCGATATACCCGAAAGTCTAATGCCCGTGGCTTTGCTTTTTTTGGGGCGCTGTCCGATCATTTGATCGAAAGATGAGTAGATTGATCAGCTCAGCGACATGCCTTTGACAACAACACAACATCCTCCCACCAAGGAGCACACCATGAAGCTGTCCCGTGCGATCCCCCTCGTCGGCCTGGCCGCGGCCGGTGCCAGCGCCGCCCAGGCGGAGACGATCACCGTGGCCACCGTGAACAACAACGACATGGTCATCATGCAGAGCCTGACCGACGTCTTCGAGCAGGCCCATCCGGACATCGAACTGGACTGGGTGGTGCTCGAGGAGAACGTCCTGCGCCAGCGCCTGACCACCGATATCGCCACCGGCGGGGGCCAGTTCGACGTCATGACCATCGGCACCTACGAGGTGCCCATCTGGGCCAAGCGCGACTGGCTGACCCCCCTCGATGACCTGCCCGAGGACTACCGGGTCGACGACCTGCTGAAGTCGGTCCGCGACGGCCTGAGCGAGGACGGTGTCCTCCACGCACTGCCCTTCTACGCGGAAAGCTCGATGATGTACTACCGAAAGGACCTCTTCGAGGAGGCCGGCATCGAGATGCCCGAGCAGCCGACCTGGCAGCAGGTCCGCGACTGGGCCGAGACGCTGCATGCGCCCGACGAGGAGACCTACGGGATCTGCCTGCGCGGCAAGCCGGGCTGGGGCGAGAACATGGCCTTCGTCTCGACATTGGTAAACACCTTCGGCGGCCGCTGGTTCGACATGGACTGGAACCCCCAGCTCGACTCGCCGGCCTGGCAGGAAGCGGTCGGCTTCTACGTCGACCTGCTGGGCAACTATGGACCGCCCGGGGCCAGTTCCAACGGCTTCAACGAGAACCAGGCGCTGTTCTCCCGCGGCAACTGTGCCATGTGGGTCGACGCCACCTCGGCGGCCGGACGGATCTACGATGCCAGCGAATCCCAGGTCGCCGACAAGCTGGGCTTCGCCCCGGCGCCGGTGGCCGAGACGCCCAAGGGCTCCCACTGGCTGTGGTCCTGGGCGCTGGCGATTCCCGCTTCGTCCGATGCCAAGGACGCCGCCCGCGAGTTCATCACCTGGGCGACCTCCCAGGAATACATCCAACTGGTGGCGGAGCAGAAAGGCTGGACCAGCGTGCCCCCCGGCACTCGTGAATCCACCTACGAGAACCCCCACTACCAGGAGGCCGCGCCCTTCGCCGACTTCGTGCTGCAGTCCATCCAGGACGCCGACCCCACCGACTCGACCCTGGAGCCCTCGCCCTACGTCGGGGTGCAGTTCGTGAGTATCCCCGAGTTCCAGTCCATCGGTACCCAGGTGGGCCAGATGGTGGCCTCGGCCCTGGCCGGCGAGTCCTCGGTCGAGCAGGCCCTCCAGGCGGCGCAGCGCGCCACCGAGCGCACCATGGAACGCGCCGGCTACCTGGACTGATCCGTGCTTGCCGGCCGGGAGGCACCCGGCCGGCTCCTTCCTCGCGACCGTCATGGTTACCGACATGAACAAGACCAGAACTTCCGGGCGTACCGTCGGAGGGTGGCGTACCCTCTCGCTGCAAGCGCCCGCCGTCTCCCTGCTCTTCCTGTGGATGATCGTGCCATTGGGGATGACCGTCTGGTTCTCCCTGCAGCGCTACAACCTGCTGATGCCCGGCATGACCGGCTTCGCCGGGCTGGAGAACTACGAGTACCTGTTTACCGACCCGGCCCTGTGGTCGGCCATGGGCACCACCCTGCTGCTGGTCGGTTGGGTGCTGGTCATCACCGTGGTCGGCGGCACCCTGCTGGCGGTGCTCTTTCAGCAGGAGTTCCTCGGGCGCGGCATCGCCCGGGTGCTGGCGATCTCGCCCTTCTTCGTCATGCCCACCGTCAGCGCCCTGGTGTGGAAGAACATGATGATGCACCCGGCCAACGGCGTGCTCTCCTGGGTGGCCGAGACGTTCGGGCTGCCGGCCGTCGACTGGTTCTCGTCGCTGCCGCTGACCTCGATCATCATCATCGTGGCCTGGCAGTGGCTGCCCTTCGCACTGCTGATCCTGCTCACCGCCATGCAGTCGCTGGACGAGGACCAGGTGGAGGCCGCCCGCATGGACGGGGCCGGCCCGGTGGCGATCTTCTTCTTCATCACCCTGCCGCACCTCAAGCGGGCGATCAGCGTGGTGATCATGATCGAGATGATCTTCCTGCTGACCATCTTCGCCGAGATCTTCGTCACGACCTCGGGTGGACCGGGGCTCGCCACCACCAACCTGGCCTACCTGATCTACATCCGTGCCCTGCTCGACTTCGACGTCGGCATGGCCTCCGCGGGTGGGGTGGTCGCGATCATCCTCGCCAACATCGTTGCCATCTTCCTGGTCCGCATGGTGGCCAAGAACCTGGAAGACTAATGCCTCGGGAGCCACTCATGACGATTTCAAGAACCAAGCAAGCCGGGGCGCAGACTGCCGCGGTCCCGATGGCCAGCAGGCCCTCCCTCCTGGCCTCGGCCGGCGTCCGGAAGCTCGCGCTGACCGTGTTCGGGTGGACGGTGGCCTGCGTGATCTTCTTCCCGATCTTCTGGATGGTGCTGACCGGCTTCAAGACCGAGGCCGCGGCCATCGCCGATCCGTCCCTGATCTTCTCGCCGACCCTGGAGAGCTATGCCGAGGTCCATAGCCGCGCCGGCTACGCCAAGTTCGCCCTCAACAGCGTGGTGGTGGCCTTCGGCTCGACCCTGCTGGCGCTGCTGATCGCCATTCCGTCGGCCTACTCCATGGCCTTCCTGCCCACGAAACGCACCAAGGGCACCCTGCTGTGGATGCTCTCCACCAAGATGCTGCCGCCCGTCGGCGTGCTGGTGCCGATCTACCTGCTGTTCCGCGACACCGGGCTGCTGGATACGCGCACCGGCCTGATCATCGTCTACACCCTGATGAACCTGCCGATCGTGGTGTGGATGCTCTACACCTTCTTCAAGGACATGCCCAAGGACATCCTCGAGGCGGGGCGCATGGACGGGGCCAGCACCCTGCAGGAGGTGCTCTACCTGCTGCTGCCGCTGACCCTGCCGGGGATCGCCTCCACGGGCCTGCTGGCGGTGATCCTGAGCTGGAACGAGGCCTTCTGGAGCCTCAACCTGACCTCCTCCCAGGCCGCGCCGCTGACCGCCTACATCGCTTCCTTCTCGAGCCCCGAAGGCCTGTTCTGGGCCAAGCTCTCCGCCGCCTCGACCATGGCCATCGCGCCGATCCTCGTCTTCGGCTGGCTGACCCAGAAGCAGATGGTCCGCGGTCTGACCTTCGGCGCGGTGAAATAGGCTTTCGACGATGCCGAACGGCCGATATTCGGCTGGCGCTTTCGTAACGATATAGAAGCAGATGGTGCGCGGCCTGACCTTCGGCGCCGTCAAGTAAAGGAATTCCAACATGGCAACGCTACAACTCAAGCAGATCAAGAAGAGCTTCGGCGAGACCGACGTCATCAAGGGCGTCGACCTCGACGTCGAGGACCGGGAATTCGTGGTCTTCGTCGGCCCCTCCGGCTGCGGCAAGTCGACCCTGATGCGCATGATCGCCGGGCTCGAGAGCGCGACCAGCGGCGACATCCTCATCGACGGCCAGCGAATGAATGACGTCGGGCCGGCCGATCGCGGGCTCGCCATGGTGTTCCAGAGCTATGCGCTCTATCCGCACATGACCGTCGAGGACAACATGGGCTTCAGCATGCGCCTGGCCAAGGTGCCGAAGGAGCAGCGGCGTCAGAAGGTCCTCGAGGCGGCCCAGATCCTGCAGCTCGAGCCCCTGCTGGATCGCAAGCCCAAGGCGCTCTCCGGTGGCCAGCGTCAGCGGGTGGCG
Source organism: Halomonas sp. (assembly GCA_033720795.1). GTDB lineage: Bacteria > Pseudomonadota > Gammaproteobacteria > Pseudomonadales > Halomonadaceae > Halomonas. Next base: position 10,909 of record JAWWBV010000004.1, read on the forward strand.
ATCGGTCGGGCCATCGTGCGCAATCCCAGCATCTTCCTGTTCGACGAGCCGCTCTCCAACCTCGATGCCGCCCTGCGCGTGCAGATGCGCATCGAACTGGCCCGGCTCCACGAGGAGCTCGATGCCACCATGATCTATGTCACCCACGACCAGATCGAGGCCATGACCATGGCCGACAAGATCGTGGTGCTGCAGGGCGGCGAGATCGAGCAGGTGGGCTCGCCCATGGAGCTCTATCACCACCCCCGCAACCGCTTCGTGGCCGGCTTCATCGGCTCGCCGAAGATGAACTTCCTGCCCGTCGAGGTGGTGGACACCGACGCCCAGGGCGTCAGCGTCAAGCTGCCGGGTGGCGGCACCACCAGGGTGCCGGCGAAGCAACGGGTCCTGTCCAGCGGTGCGGCGCTGGAACTGGGCATTCGTCCGGAACACCTGGTGCTCGATGACGACCAGGGACCGCTGACCGGCGAGATCCAGGTCCTCGAGCGCCTGGGGGGGCAGACCTCCCTGTACGTCCAGATGGGGGACCAGATGGTGACCATCATGGCCGACGGCGATGTCGCGCACCGGGTGCATGACAGGGTGCGCTTCGGCTTCTCTCCCGGTCGCGCCCACCTCTTCGACGGCGACGGGCTGGCCCTGCCCAGTCTCGAGCAGCACCCCCTGGCCGGCCTGCGCCGCCAGGACAGCCGGGTGGCCTCGGACGCCGACGGCGCATGACGGGGATACCCATGGACACCCTGATCTTCGACTGCGACGGCGTACTGGTGGACAGCGAGACGATCGCCGAGGCGACGCTGGTGGAGCTGCTGGGGGAGTGGCTGCCGGACCTGGACGCCGACACCGTCCTCAGGCAGGCACTGGGCATGACGACCGCCAACATCCTGCGCCACCTGGAGGGCCTGAGCGGACATCGCCTGCCGCCGGCGGCCACCGAGCGGGTGGACAACACCATCGAGGCGCGGCTGGTCCGGGAACTCCAGGCCGTGCCGGGCGTGGCCGAGGCGATCACCGCCATCGATCTGCCCAAGGCGGTGGTCTCCAACAGTCGTCGCCAGCGGGTGCTGGCCTCCCTGGCCACGACGCGACTCGACCGACTGCTCGGCGAGGCGCCGGTGTTCACGGCGGATCAGGTGGACCGTCCCAAGCCCGATCCCGCCCTCTACCGCCTGGCCGCCGCGACGCTGGGCGTCACGCCGGCACGCTGCCTGGTGGTGGAGGACAGCGTCTCCGGCGTCACCGCCGCCCATGGCGCCGGCATGACCGTGGTCGGCTTCACCGGCGCCAGTCATGTGCCGGCGGGGCAGGCTGATCGGCTGCGCGAGGCCGGGGCCTGGCGGGTCCTCGATCACATGAGCGGCCTGGCCGAGCTGGTTCGGAGGTGGCGGGGCGACCGTCAGCGAGGCGTCGGTGCCTGACCCGCCATGCCGGCGGAGTCCGCCGGCAGGCGTACAGACAACAAAGGGAAGACCCCATGAAGCTTCAAGACAAGATTGCCGTCATCACCGGCGGCGCCCGCGGCATCGGCCTCTCCATCGCCCGCGCCTATGTGGAGGAGGGCGCCTGCGTGGTCATCGCCGATATCGACTCGGGCGCCATCGATGAGGCCCTCGCCAGGCTGAAGGGCGAGGGGCACGGGGAGGCGCGGCTGATGGGCCTGCGCCTCGACGTCTGCGACCGCCAGGACATCGAGGCCATGGTGCAGCGCGTCGGCGAACGCTTCGGCGGCATCGACATCCTGGTCAACAACGCCGCCGTCTTCGACATGGCCCCGGTGCTGGAGGTGACCGAGGCGAGTTACGACAGGCAGTTCGCGGTCAACGTCAAGGGCCTGTTCTTCACCCTCCAGGCCGTGGCCGGGGCGATGGTGGAGGGGGGCCGGAGAGGGCGGATCATCAACATGGCCTCCCAGGCGGGGCGTCGCGGCGAGGCCCTGGTGAGCATGTACTGCGCCACCAAGGCGGCGGTGATCAGCCTGACCCAGTCCTGCGCCCTGGACCTGATCCGCTACGGCATCCGTGTGAACGGCATCGCCCCCGGGGTCGTGGATACCCCGATGTGGGAGGAGGTGGACGCGCTCTTCGCCCGCCATGAGCAGCGCCCCCTCGGCGAGAAGAAGCGCCTGGTGGGCGAGGCGGTGCCCTATGGCCGGATGGGGCGTCCGGAGGACTTCGTCGGTCCGGCGGTCTTCCTGGCCAGCGATGACAGCGACTATGTCGTGGCCCAGACCCTCAACGTCGACGGCGGCAACTGGATGAGCTGAACCATGAACTCGATGACGTCTCCCCCTTCCCGGGTCGATTCGCTGAGCGAGGCGACCCGACGCATCCTCGAGGCCGCCGAGGGCCATGAGCGCTTCCTGGTGGCCCTGGTCGGCCCCCCCGGCGCGGGCAAGTCCTATCGCTCGGCGCAGCTGTTCCAGGCCGTCGAGGCCCGTCGGCCGGGGCAGGTCGTGGTGGTCCCCATGGACGGCTATCACTTCGACAATGCCGTGCTCGGTCCCGAGCAGCTGCCGCTCAAGGGCGCGCCCCACACCTTCGATGCCGACGGGCTGAGGGTCGACCTCGAGCGCATCCGCGGCGGCAACGAAAGCGTGGCGGTGCCGGTCTTCGACCGCCCCCTGGACCTGGCCCGGGCCGGGGGACGGCTGGTCACCCCCGAGCACCGCATCGTCATCGTCGAGGGCAACTACCTGCTGCTGGACCAGGGCCCCTGGCGCGCGCTGCATGACCTGTTCGACCTGAGCGTGATGCTCGAGGTCGACGACGAGACCCTCGAGCGGCGCCTGGTCGAGCGCTGGCTGGCCATGGGACAGAGCGCCGAGGACGCCCGACGCAAGGCCCTGGACAAGGACATGCCCAATGCCCGCCTGGTCAAGGCCACATCCATTCCGCCCGATCTGGTGTGGCGCTGACGCCGTGCCACGGGCCGACACGCCGAGCGCGGCTTGGCAGGAGACCCTTCATGACCCGACTCAACAACGATAACCTGGGGGAACTGGCCGCCGAGGTGGCGGTGCCCGCCTATGACCGACATGCCGTCACGCCCGGCATCGTCCACGTCGGGGTCGGTGGCTTCCATCGTGCCCACCAGGCCATGTACCTCGATGCGCTGATGAACCGCGGCGAGGCGCTGGACTGGGGCATCGTCGGCGTCGGGGTGATGCCCGGGGACCGTCGCATGCAGGAGGCCCTGGCCGCCCAGGAGCATCTCTATACCCTGGTGATCAAGCATCCCGACGGCCGCCGCGAGCCGCGGGTCATCGGCAGCATGGTCGACTACCTGTTCGCGCCCGATGACCCGCAGGCGGTGGTGGAGCGCCTCGCCGACCCGGCGATCCGCATCGTCTCGCTGACCGTCACCGAGGGGGGCTACAACTTCCATCCCGTCTCCGGCGACTTCGACCTCGACCACCCCGACATTCGCCACGACCTGGCGCACCCCGGGGCGCCACGCACCACCTTCGGACTGATCGTCGAGGGCCTGGCGCGGCGACGCGAGCGTGGCGTTGCCCCCTTCACGCTGATGTCCTGCGACAACATCCAGGGCAACGGCGACGTGGCGAAGGAGACCTTCAGCGCCTTCGCCCGCGCCCGGGACCCGGCGCTGGCCGCCTGGATCGAGGACGCGGTGGCCTTCCCCAACGCCATGGTGGACCGCATCACCCCGGTCACCAGCGAGGCGGACGCGGCCGAGCTGCGCGAGCGTTTCGGCGTCGAGGACGCCTGGCCGGTGGTCTGCGAGCCCTTCAGCCAGTGGGTGCTGGAGGACCACTTCGTCGCGGGTCGCCCGCCGCTGGAGCGCGTCGGCGTGCAGCTGGTGGACGACGTGGTGCCCTACGAGCTGATGAAGCTGCGCCTGCTCAACGCCAGCCACCAGGCACTGGCCTACCTGGGCTATCTCGCCGGCTACCGCTACGCCCACGAGGTGTGCCAGGACCCGCTGTTCGTGGATTTCCTGCTCGGCTACATGCGCCACGAAGCCTCGCCGACCCTGGCCCCGGTGCCGGGCATCGACCTCGAGGACTACCGCCGTACCCTGATCGAGCGCTTCGCCAATCCCGAGGTCAGGGACACCCTGTCGCGGCTGTGCGCCGAGAGCTCGGATCGCATCCCCAAGTGGCTGGTGCCGCTGATCCGCGAGCAGCTCGCGCGGGGCGGCGAGATGCATCGCAGCGCCGCGGTGGTGGCCAGCTGGGCGCGCTACGCCGAGGGCGTCGACGAGCAGGGCGAACCCATCGAGGTGGTCGACCGGCTCAAGGACGAGCTGATGGCCATCGCCGCGAAGAACCGCAACGAACCTACCGCCTTCATCGAGAACCGTGAGCTGTTCGGCGACCTGGCCGAGCAGGCGCGCTTCCGTGACGCCTTCGTCGGGGCCCTGAAGGCGCTGCACGAGACGGGCGCCCGCGCCACCCTGGAGCGCCTCTCGGCCCGAGGGGAGCCCTGATGTACGTCGGCGTGGACTGCGGCACCCAGAGCACCAAGGTGGTGGTGCTGGACCCCGACGGCGGGCGGATCCTCGGCGAGGCGAGCCGGCCCCATCGCCTGGACGAGGGGGAGGGCGGACGCCGCGAGCAGGCCCCCGCCGACTGGATCACGGCCTTCTGCGGCGCGTTTCGGGAGGCCGTGGCGCGCTCCGGCGTCGATGCCGGGGCGATCCGCGCCCTGGGCGTCTCCGGTCAGCAGCACGGACTGGTGGCGCTGGACGCCGCCGGCGAGCCGGTGTACCCGGCCAAGCTGTGGTGCGATACCGAGACCGCGCCCTGGAACGCCGCCCTGGTCGAGCGCCTGGGCGGCGAGGCGGGCTGTCTCGACACCCTGGGCCTGGTGCTGCAGACCGGCTACACCGCCTCCAAGCTCGCCTGGCTGCGGGAGGTGCATCCCGAGGCCTATGCGCGCATCGACAGCCTGATGCTGCCCCACGACTACCTCAATTTCTGGCTCACCGGCGAGCGGGTCGCCGAGGCCGGCGATGCCTCCGGCACCGGTTTCTTCGATACCCGCACCCGGCGCTGGCGGCATGACGTCCTGGCCGAGATCGCCCCGGAGCTCGACCCCGAGCGGGTGCTGTCGCGGCTGATTGCCTCCCACGAGCCGGCCGGCACCGTGCGTCCCGAGGTGGCCCGCGCCCTGGGGCTGGCCGACGACGTGCTGGTCTCGAGCGGGGGCGGCGACAACATGCTCGGGGCCATCGGCACCGGCAACATCCGCCCGGGGCTGGTGACGCTGAGCCTCGGCACCTCGGGCACGGTGTGCGCCTACTCCGATGCCCCGGTCACCGCCGACAGCGCCCTGGTGGCCAACTTCTGCGCCAGCCATGGTGGCTGGTTGCCGCTGGTCTGCACCATGAACGTGACCTCGGCCACCACGCGGGTCCGCGAGCTGATCGGCCTGGACCTGGCGGCCTTCGGCGAGCGGGTGGCGAGCGCCCCCATCGGCGCCGAGGGAATCACCATGCTGCCCTTCTTCAACGGCGAGCGGGTGCCCATGCTGCCCGACGCCACCGCCAGCCTGGACGGCCTCACCGGGGTCAACACCACCCCGGCGAACCTGTGCCGGGCGGTGGTCGAGGGCGCCACCCTGGGCCTGCGCTACGGCCTGGAGCAGTTCGGGCGCCTGGCCGAGGGGGTGGACGAGATCCGCCTGATCGGCGGCGGTTCGCGAAGCCCGGTGTGGCGCCAGATGATCGCCGACGTCACCGGCAGCCGGGTGGTGTGCCCCGAGGTCACCGATGCCGCGGCTCTGGGCGCCGCCCTGCAGGCGGCCTGGTGCCATCGGGCCGCGTCGGGGGACGCGGGGCTGGCCGAGCTCTGCGCGCGCCTGGTGCACCTCGACGAGGCCTCGCGGGCCGAGCCCGACCCGGACCGTGTCGAGGCCTACGACGAGGTCTATGCCCGCTATCGCCGCTCCCTGGCCGAGCGTCATGCCATCCCCCGATCGCCTTCATGATTCATTGCACCACGAGATTGCACCACGAGAGAGGAACCGTAGATGACCACACGACTCGACAGCCTGAAGACCCACTCCCTGGTGGTCGCCGACACCGGTGACCTGGACGCCATCAAGCGCTACCGGCCCCACGATGCCACCACCAATCCCTCGCTGCTGCTCAAGGCCTTCGACCTGCCGGCCTATCAGGCGCTGATCGACGAGGAGCTGGCCGCCGTCCAGGCCGAGTTCCCGGATCCCCAGGCGCGGGTGGAGCACGCCGTGGATCGCCTCGCGGTGGCCAAGGGCACCGAGATCTCCCGGCACATTCCCGGGCGGATCTCCACCGAGGTGGCCGCGCGCCTCTCCTTCGACGAGGAGGCCAGCGTGCGCAAGGCCCATGAGCTGATCGAACTCTACGACCGGCGCGGCGTCGGCCGCGATCGGGTGCTGATCAAGCTGGCCTCCACCTGGGAAGGCATTCGCGCCGCCGAGCGCCTCGAGCGAGAGGGCATCCAGTGCAACCTGACCCTGCTGTTCAGCGAGGCCCAGGCCCAGGCCTGCTTCGATGCCGGGGTCTTCCTGGTCTCGCCCTTCGTCGGGCGGGTCACCGACTGGTACAAGCAGGCGACCGGCCGCGACTATGCTCCCGACGAGGACCCGGGCGTGCGCTTCGTGCGCGGCGTCTGCGAGCGGGTCGGCCGGGGCGGCTACGACACCGTGGTGATGGGCGCGAGCTTCCGCACCGTCGGCCAGGTGCTGGCGCTGGCCGGCTGCCCGCGGCTGACCATCTCGCCGGCACTGCTCGAGGAACTGGCGGCGCAGGAGGGCGAGGTGGCCCCGGGTGTCACGATGCCCGACGCCGGCGAGCGCCCCGCACCGCTCAGCGAGCCCGCCTTCCGCTGGGGTCACAATCAGGATGCCATGGCCAACGACAAGCTGGCCGAGGGCATCCGTCGCTTCGACGAGGATCAACGTACCCTGGAGGCGCGACTCGCCGAGCGGCTGGGGTGATCACGGCACGGAGCGCCGAGCAGGGGTGCGCCATGGGCCTGAGGCGCGGATAATGACGGGGAGCCACGTCCCCCGGCCCGCTGCAGGACACGGAGGTGATCCCATGGGGCTGCCACTCTCCCAGCAGGCGCTCGCCGCGCTCGGCCCCCGGGTCCAGGTGCCGGCCTACGAGCGTCGTCACCTGACCCCGGGCATCCTGCACATCGGGCTGGGCAACTTCCATCGCTCGCACATGGCGACCTACCTGGACCGCCTCTTCGCCCGGGGCGAGGCTCACGACTGGGCGGTCGTCGGCGCCGGCGTGATGCCGGCCGATGTGCGGATGCGTCGACGCCTGCGTGCCCAGGACTGGCTCTCCACCGTGGTCGACCTCCATCCCGAGGGGAGCGCGGCGCGGGTGGTGGGGGCCATGGTCGACTTCGTGCCCGTGGTGCCGTCGGCCATCCTCCGGGCCCTGCTCCACCCCGGCATTCGTATCGTCTCGCTGACCATCACCGAGGCGGGCTACTTCCTCGATCCCGCCACCGGCCGGTTCGATGCGACCCATCCCCGGATCCTGGCCGATGTGGCGAACCCGCGGCGTCCCGGCACCGTCTTCGGCATGCTGGTCAAGGCGCTGGCGGAGCGCCGGGCCCGGGGGCGGTCACCCTTCACCGTGCTCTCCTGCGACAACCTCCCCGGCAACGGCGAGGTGACGCGCAGCGTGGTGGTCGGCCTGGCGGAGCGCATCGACCGCGACCTGGCCGACTGGATCCGGCGCGAGGTGACCTTCCCCAGCTCGATGGTCGACTGCATCACGCCCCGCACCACCGCCCGTGAGCGCGCGCTGGTCCGCCGCCGTTTCGGCATCGAGGATGCCGCACCGGTGGTGTGCGAGCCCTTTCGCCAGTGGGTGGTCGAGGATCGATTCTGCGCCGGTCGACCGCCGCTGGAGCGCGTCGGTGTCGAGTTCGTCGACGAGGTCTCGGGCCATGAGACGATGAAGCTGCGGCTGCTCAACGCCGGCCACGCCAGCATCGCCTATGTCGCTTCCCTGCTCGGCTATCGACAGGTCCACGCCGCCATGGGCGACCCGGACATCCGCGCCTGGCTGGCCGCGCTTCAGCAGCGCGAGATCCTCCCCGCGCTCCCTTCGGTGCAGGGGCTGGACTACCCCGCGTGCCAGGCGAGGATCGTCGAGCGCCTGTGCAACCCCGAGATCGGCGACACCGTCTCGCGGCTCTGCGCCAACGGTTCGACGCGACAGCCCAAGTTCATCCTGCCGGCGCTCCGCGACGCCCTCGATCGAGGCCTGCCCGTGGACGGGCTGGCCCTCGAGCTGGCGCTATGGTGCCGGTATTGTCGGGGAGGCGACGATGCCTCGGGCGTGCCGCCGCTCATCGACCCGCTGGCGTCACGCCTGAGGTCGGGGGCGCGGGAGGCCGTCCGGGACCCGCAAGCCTTCCTGGGGATCCGCGAGGTCTTCAACGATCTGGCTGAGTCACCGAGGCTCCTTGAGGCCTTTACCAGGGGGCTCGGTATCATCGACGGCCAGGGTGTTCGGGCCGCCATCAGGCGCTATGTGACGGAAGAATAAGCATCGCCGGCGGCTGGCCGAGCATCACGGCGTGAGGGCCTGGGCGGTCCTCTCCGGCGCTGCCTCGCCGTTTCGCCTTCACCCATACGCCAACGCCCGATGACGACACTCGTCATCGGGCGTTGGCGTCATGCCGGAGGCGCTCAGGCGGGAGAGAGATCGGCTGCGGTCGGCAGGGCGACGTAGCTGCCGGGACGGGTGACGGCGTGGGCGCCGCAGCGGCAGGCGAAGGCCAGCGCCGACTCCAGGCGCGTCGCATCGTGGTGCCACCCCTCTTCGAAGCCATGCTCGGCGAGGGCGGCCAGCAGTCCACCGACAAAGGCATCGCCCCCGGCGGTGGTATCGACCGGCGTCACCTCCGGCGGCGCGACCGCCAGTGACAGCCCGGCGCCGAGGGCGCGCACGTCGCCGCCGCCGTCGGTGATCACGATCAGCTTGACGCCGGCGGCCAGGCGCTCGGCCAGCCAGGCCTCCTCCGGGTGGTCGCCGCGCAGGTCATCGACCTCCTCCCGGGAGAGCTTGAGCAGATCGGCGGTGTCGAGCAGCCGGGTGACCAGGGCGCCTTCGACGCGGTCGCCGGGCCAGAGGTTGTGGCGCAGGTTGGCGTCGACGCTGACCAGGCAGCCGGCCCGGCGCGCCATCTCGGCCATGGCCAGGGTGGTCTCGGCGATCTCTGGGTCGGTCAGGCTGTTGCTGCACAGGTGCAGGATGGCCGGATCGGAGAAGACGCCGGGCGGCAGGTGTTCCAGGCGATAGAGCAGATCGGCAGCGGGCGGCCGGTAGAAGTCGAAGGTACGCTCGCCATCGGCATCGCGAGAGACGAAGGCCAGCGCGGTGCGCGCCTCGTGGGTGCGGCGCACCCCGGAGAGCTCGACGCCCTGGGCGGCGAGCTCGGCGGCCAGGAAGTCGCCGAAGTGGTCGTCGCCGAGCATGCCGAGAAAGCGGCTGGGCACCCCGAGCCGGGCGCAGGCCACGGCAACGTTCGCGGGGGCGCCGCCGGCGTAAGGCGTGAAGGTCTCCTGGATGTCGTCGGCGGTGTCCCCCAGACGGCTGGAGAGCATGTCGACGAGGGCTTCACCGAAGGCGATGACGGGCAGCATGGTCGAGGATCCTCATGGTGGGTGGGACAGCGCTCAGGCGTCGTCCTCTCGGGACAGGGTGGTGCCCAGCAGGTGCTGGGCACCGGGCACCAGCCACACCGGGTCGAGCCGGGTATTGGCGGACTCGATGCACAGGAAGTGGCGGGCGGCCTCGACCGGGGTGTCGGCGGGCGGGGTGTCGCCGGGGTGCCAGATTACCGCCGAGTCGCTGCTCTGACGGGCGATGCGCAGCCGGCGGCTGCCATCGTCGAGGACCAGCTCGGCATTGCTGCGGTAGATGCGGTCCAGACCGCCGCGCACGCCGAGCTCGCCCTGCTGGTCGCGCTCGGCGAAGTCGGCGAGCTTGTCCAGGTAGCGGGCGCCGGCGAGCCCTTCCACGCGGCAGGCGAAGGCGTCGTCGACCGCCAGGTAGCTGTGCAGGGCGCCGGTGATCTTCACCGGGGTCTCGCCGACGTGCTCGGTGATCAACTCCACGTGCAGGCGCCGGGCATTGGCCTGGATCACCGCGCGGGGGATCAGCTGGCCGTGCAGGCGCTCCTCGGGCGAGAGGTGCAGCTCCACGCCCTCCTCATGCTCGTCCACGGCATCGAGGCGCCAGTCGGCCTTGCGGGCCGGGCCGTGCATCGGCCCGGAGCGGTCCGGCGACTCGTCGGCGGTGTTCTCGTCGGCGAACCAGGGCCAGCAGAGCGGGATGCCGCCGCGGATCGCGCCGGGCCGCGCCTGGGGCGTGGGCGTCACCCACAGCCAGCCGCCTGGCACCAGGGCTTCTCCGCTCGGGGCCGGGCTAGAGGTGCCGGGATGCGGTCGCGTGGCGTCGGGCCCGTTCGGGGCACTGGCGTAGGGCAAGAAATGAAGCACCTGGGCGCCTTGCAACGATACGGCAAGCTCACCCCAGGCTGCGCGCGCCAGCCATACCTCGCGACCGGCCCAGTCGACGCGGCGCTGACCGTCGGTGGCGTCCAGCAGGGCGCGCAGGGATGCGGGAATCATGCGATCTCCTTTTGTCGATTCACTCGACCTCGATATTGTGCAGGGCCTCGGCGGCACCCAGCAGTCCCGGCCAGGGGGCGGTCACCACCCGAATCGGGAGTCCGGCGGTGTAGGCGCTCATGCGGCCCTTGTCGGCGAACGCCTCGCGGAAGCGACTCTGCGGCAGCCAGTCGAGCAGCCGTGGCAGGATGCCGCCACACAGGTAGACGCCGCCTCGAGCGCCCAGGGTAAGCGCGGCATCGCCGCTGACGTCGCCGAGGATCTTCAGGAAACGCAGCAGGGTATCACGGGCCACGGCGTCACCGCCGCCGGCTGCCTCGGTGACCTCGGCAGGCGTCGCGTAGCGCGGGTTGGCGCCTTTCAGCGAGCAGTGAGCGAGATAGAGGTCCAGCAGGCCCTGGCCGCACAGCAGCCGCTCCACCGAGACGCGGCCGTAGCGCTGGCGGAAATGGCGCAACAGGTTCTGCTCGCGCTCGTCGGTGGGGGCGAAGGTCACGTGACCGCCCTCGGTCGGAAGGGGCACCCAGGCGTGGCGGCTGGGAAAGACCCCGGCCACGCCCAGCCCGGTGCCGGGACCGATCACCAGCCTCGCGGCATGGGGTTCGCCTTCGCCGGGCTGCACGGTCACCAGGTCGGCCTCGGCGACGTGGGGCACCCCCAGCGCCTGGGCCATGAAGTCGTTGATCACCTTGAACAGGGTGAGTCCCAGGGCCTCGCGCACCTCGGTCTTGGTGAAGTCCCAGGGATTGTTGGTCATGGTCACCCGCTCGCCGTGGACCGGGCAGGCGAAGGCCAGGCAGGCCTCATGGGGGGCATCGTCGCCGACGGCGCCGACGCTGGCCAGGTAGTCGCGGATCGCCGCCACCGGGCCATCGTAGTCGGCGCAGGGCAGGCTCCGGATGTCATGGGGGGCGACGGCCCCCGGCGTCACCAGGGCGAGGCGGGCGTTGGTGCCCCCGATATCACCGATCAGGGCAGGGCGGGTCATTCAGGCGTCCTCGTCGTGGATCTGGCCCTCCTGGCGTGCCAGGTCGTCGGCCTCGAAGCCGCCGAAGACGCCGGCCCCCTCCTCGCCGCGCATGGCCAGGTGGCGGAAGCCGGCGAACAGCTCGCGGCCGAGGCCGACATGGTAGTGATCCAGCTCGGCGACGTATTGTGTGCGTTCGGCCCAGGCGTGAGCATCCACCCTGGCCTCCAGGGTGCCGGCGTTGGCGTCCAGGCGGACCACGTCGCCGTCGCGCAGCTTGGCCAGGGGGCCGCCGTCCAGCGCCTCGGGGCTCATGTGGATGGCCGCCGGGACCTTGCCGGAAGCGCCGGACATGCGCCCGTCGGTGACCAGCGCCACCTTGTAGCCGCGATCCTGGAGCACGCCGAGGTAGGGGGTCAGCTTGTGCAGCTCGGGCATGCCGTTGGCCTTGGGGCCCTGGAAGCGCACCACGGCGATGACGTCGCGATCGAGCTCGCCGGCCTCGAAGGCCGCCTTCATCTCGTTCTGGTCCTCGAAGAGCCTGACCGGGGCCTCCACCACGCGGTGCTGTTCGTCCACCGCCGAGACCTTGATCACGCCGCGCCCCAGGTTGCCGTCGAGGACGGTGAGCCCGCCGGTGGGCGCGAAGGGCTCGGCGACCCCGCGCAGCACCTCGGTGTCGAGGCTCTCGGTGGGGCCTTCGCGCCACGTAAGCTTGCCGTCCTCGAGGAAGGGCTCCCGGGTGTAGGCGGTCAGGTCGGTGCCGAACACCGTGGGGATGTCGCCGTGGATCAGCCCGGCCTGGATCAGCTCGCGGAACAGGTAGGCCATGCCGCCGGCAGCCTGGAAGTGGTTGATGTCCGCCTGGCCGTTGGGATAGACCTGCATCAGGCTCGGCGTCACCGCGGAGAGGTCGGTGAAGTCGTCCCAGGTCAGGGTGATGCCCGCGGCGGCGGCCATGGCCACCAGGTGCATGGTGTGGTTGGTGGAACCGCCCGACGCCAGCAGGCCCACCACGGCGTTGACGATGGCACGCTCGTCGATCTGCCGGTAGAAGGGCCGATACTCGCCGCCCGGCTCGGTGTTGCGGACCGCCTGCTCGGTGGCGAAGCGGGTCAGCGCCTCGCGCATCTCGGTGCCCGGGTTGACGAAGGAGGTGCCGGGCAGGTGTAGCCCCATCATCTCCATCATCAGCTGGTTGGAGTTGGCGGTGCCGTAGAAGGTGCAGGTGCCGGGGCTGTGGTAGGAGGCGGACTCGGCCTCCAGCAGGTCCTCACGGCTGGCCTTGCCCTCGGCGAACAGCTGACGGATGCGCGCCTTCTCCTTGTTGGGCAGGCCGCTGGGCATGGGGCCGGCGGGCACGAACATGGCCGGCAGGTGGCCGAAGCGTGCCGCGGCGATGAACAGCCCCGGGACGATCTTGTCGCACACGCCGAGATACAGCGCGGCGTCGAACATGTTGTGGGAGAGCCCGACGGCGGTGGCCATGGCGATCACGTCCCGGGAGAACAGCGACAGCTCCATGCCCGGCTGGCCCTGGGTGACGCCGTCGCACATGGCGGGTACACCGCCGGCGAACTGGGCGGTGGAGCCCATGGCGCGGGCGGCTTCCTTGATGGTCTCGGGGAAGGTCTCCAGGGGCTGGTGGGCCGACAGCATGTCGTTGTAGGCCGAGATGATCCCCAGGTTGGCCGAGTTCATCAGCTTCAGCGAATCCTTGTCCTGGCTGCCGCAGGCGGCGAAGCCGTGGGCCAGGTTGCCGCAGGAGAGCTCGCCGCGATGCACGCCGCGGCGATGCTGGTCGGCCATGCGGCGCTCGTAGAGGGCGCGGCGTTCGGCGGAGCGTTCGCGGATGCGGCGGGTGACGTCGGCGACGGTGGCGTTGAGGGCGGGGATCTGGCTGGCCATGAAGCACCTCGGCTCTGTTTAATTTGGTAAGTTTACCAATATATTTTCCGGTATTCCCCCCATGCTAGCCGTATTTTGGCTGAATTTGTAGTTTTATTACCTTATGGCCCGAGCAGCTTGAGCAGCCATTTCCGGTAGGGCGGGTTCAGCAGCCCGACGGGGCTGCGTCGGGACTGGACGAAGACGCTGCGCTGGTGGCTGAAACGCAGGAAACCGGCCTCCCCATGGTAGGCGCCCATGCCGCTCTCGCCCACGCCGCCGAAGGGCAGGCCGGGCACGGCGCTGTGCCACAGGGTGTCGTTGAAGACCACGCCGCCGGAGCGGGTCTCCTCCAGCAGTCGTCGGCGCTGGGCCGGGGCGTCGGTGAAGGCGTAGAGCGCCAGCGGGCGTGGGCCCTCGGCGACCCGGGCCAGGGCGGCCTCGAAGTCGCGCAGGCCGATCACCGGCAGCCAGGGGCCGAAGATCTCCTCGCGCATGATCGCGAGCCCCGCGGTGGGGTCGATCACCAGGGTCGGCGGCAGCTTGGCGCCTCGGCTGAGCTCGATGCGCTCGCCGAGCTCGATCACCCGGCAGCCGTGGTCGCGGGCCTCGGCGAGCATCGCCTCGAGCCGGGCGCGCGCCGCCTCGCCGGGCACCGCCGAATAGTCGTCGCTCGCCGTGCCGCGGGGGTAGAAGGCCGTGACCGCCTCGCGCAGCGCCTCGACGAAGGCCGGCAGTCGCGCGGCATCGATCAGCACGTGGTCCGGGGCGATGCAGGTCTGGCCGGCGTTCAGCCACTTGCCGAAGGCGATACGCCGGGCGGCGTGGGTCAGGTCGGCGTCATCGGCGACGATCGCCGGAGTCTTGCCGCCGAGCTCGAGGGTGACCGGGGTCAGCCGCTCGGCGGCGACGCCGGCGACCTCTCGCCCGATCGACGCGGGGCCGGTGAAGAGCAGGTGGTCGAAGGGCAGGGCGGCGAAGGCGCGTCCGACTTCGGCGTCGCCCTCGACCACGTCGAGCTCGGCGGAGTCGAAGTAGCGCGCCACCAGCCGCGCCATCAGCGCGGCGGTGGTGGGGGCGTGGTCGCTCGGCTTGAGCATCACCCGGTTGCCGGCGGCCAGGGCATCCACCGCCGGCAGCAGCGCCAGCTGCCAGGGGTAGTTGGCCGGGGCGATGATGCCCACCACGCCCAGCGGCTGGCGATGCACGCGCGCCCGAGCGGGCGTCAGGCGCCAGGGCACGGCCGCCTTGCGCGGCTTCATCCAGCGCTTGAGGCGGCGGCGGGCATGGCGCACGGCCTGCAGCAGGGTGGCGATCTCCGCCAGGCGCGTCTCGGCCTCGGCGCGATGGCCGAAGTCCTGGCGGATCGCGCGGACGATCTCGTCACGGTGGTGGCGGGTCATGGTCGAAAGCCGCGCCAGGCGGTCACGTCGAACCGCCGCCGAGGGGTAGGGCTCGGCGGTGAAGGCGTGGCGCTGCTGTTCCAGGCGCGCCGGCAGTGCGCGGGCGTCGGCCATGCGCGTCTCCCTGTCGGTGATGGCGGTGGCATCGGAGGATGGGTCTGCGCACAATGTAGGCGCAATGCCGGTGGCTTGTCAGCCGCCGGCTCCGCTTTCCCCGGAGGCCCCATGCCGGAACTGGTCCTGAGCGAGCTGTCCGCCATCGCAGCGGTGCCGGCGGCGCGCTGGAACGCCCTGATCGGCGACGACCACCCCTTCCTGCGCCACGAGTTCCTGCACGCCCTGGAGGCCAGCGGCGCGGCGAGCCCGGCCACCGGCTGGGTGCCGCATCACCTGACCCTCTGGGAGGGCGAGGCGCTGGTCGGGATCCTGCCCCACTATCACAAGCACCACTCCTACGGGGAGTACGTCTTCGACTGGGGATGGGCCGAGGCCTGGGAGCGCGTCGGTGGCGACTATTACCCCAAGGGGCTCTCGGCGATTCCCTTCACCCCCGCCCCGGGGCCGCGCCTGGCCCTGGCGCCCCATGTCGATCCGCGGGCCGCGCGTCGGTGCTTGGCGCGGGCCTGGGAGGTCGGGGAGCTGTCGAGCTGGCACCTGCTGTTCGCCGAGGAGGACGAGGTGGCGGCCTGGCGCGAGGCGTGCCCCGAGCTGCTGGCGCGCCGCGGGGTGCAGTTCCAGTGGCAGGATCGCGGCTATGGCGACTTCACGGGCTTTCTCGCCGCCCTGACCGCCAAGCGGCGCAAGGCGATCCGCCGCGAGCGCCGCCTGGTGGCCGAGCAGGGCCTGACCCTGCACCGCCTGGAGGGCGAGGCCATCGACGCGGCGGCCATGGCGCACTTCTTTCGCTGCTACGAGATCACCTACCTCGAGCGCGGCCGCCACGGCTACCTCGGCCTCGACTTCTTCGAGCGCCTGCGCCGCACCCTGCCGGAGGCGCTGCTGCTGATCCAGGCCCGCCACCGGGGCCGGCCGGTGGCCGCCGCGCTCTGCCTGCAGGGCACGAAGACCCTCTACGGGCGCTACTGGGGCAGCGAGGTGGCCGCCGACTGCCTGCACTTCGAGGCCTGCTACTACCAGGGCATCGAGCACTGCCTGGCGCGGGGGCTCACCCGCTTCGATCCCGGCACCCAGGGGGAGCACAAGCTCGCCCGGGGCTTCGCGCCGCGTCGCCTCACCTCGCTGCACCATATCGCCGATGCCCGGCTGCGCGATGGCGTGGCGCGCTTCTGCGCCGAGGAGCGCCGCCACGTCGAGGCCTATGTCGCCGCGGCCGAGGCGGCGCTGCCGTTTCGCCACGACTGATCCCGGGCATCGTCGCCCGGGCCCTGCCGATCGCGCCTGAAACTGGCATAATGCCGCCATCGAACGCCTCGTGACGGACTCTCCTGCATGCTGAAGTGGCTGGCCATCGTGCTCACCCTGCTCATCGCCCTGCTGCAGTTTCGCCTGTGGCTCGGCGAGGGCGGCCTCCGCGAGCTGGCCGAGGTGCGAGCGCGCGTCGAGGCCCTGGAGGCCGAGAACAAGCCGCTGCGCGACCGCAACGCCCGCCTCGCCGCCGAGGTCGTGGACCTCAAGACCGGGCTGGATGCCATCGAGGAGCGCGCGCGCAGCGATATCGGCATGGTGCGCACCGACGAGCAGTTCTTCTGGGTGCCCGGCGTGGCGGTGGACGCCAGCGGCCACTCGATCAACGCCGGGCTGGTCGGCCTGCCGGCGCCCGGCGCGGAGGCGCGCCCGTGAGCGATCGGCCATGGCTCGTGGTGCCTGCGGCGGGGCAGGGGCGCCGGATGGGCGCCGACCGCCCCAAGCAGTATCTGCCGCTGGCCGGCCGCCCGGTGCTGGCCCGCACCCTGGAGAGGCTCTTCGCGGCCTTGCCCGAGGCGCGGCTCTGCCTCTGCCTGGACCCGGACGACCCCTATTTCGATCCCGCCTGGGTGCCCTTCGCCGACTGGCGGCGGGCCCC
>JAWWBV010000005.1:0-23214 GCA_033720795.1 Halomonas sp.
CATGCGCGACCCCGTACACATCTTCGCCGGCCGCTTCGCTCCCTCGGGCCTGGCCGAGGTGACCGGCGAGGCCTTCCCCGCCTGGCGCGGCGACCTGCTGGCCGGCGGGCTGCGCAGCGAGCGGCTGGTGCGCCTGTCCCTGAACGGCGACAGGGTGGTCGAGCGAGAGGTGATCCTGGAGGGCGAGATCGGCCGTATCCGCGATGTCCGCCTGGCCCGCGACGGCACCCTCATCCTGCTCAGCGACAGTGCCGACGCCGGCCTCTACCGGCTGGCACCCTTCGTGGCCGACTGACGGCGCCGTCTCTCCGCCCCCCGAACGCCCGCCCAGGCCCCGCCGCTGGGGCCTCGCGCCCCCCGGAACGCTGCCGGCATGCGACCAAAGTGGCGCCCGTCGCCGGGCACATCCGGGCACTTGTTTTTGCTAGGGTCACGGCTCCCTTCCACCCGTTTCAGCACCGTGGGCAGCTAATTTCATTTAGCCTGGCACGGGTTTTTATTTGAATGACCATTCAAATACCGCTAGGGTAGAGCACACTTCTTCGTCGCCTGATGCCGCGGTCAACGGTACCGCATGGCACAGTAATGTCTTAATTTTGCGTCACTACACTCGACCCTTCGGAACTCCACGTCGTTGTTTCGGCGGGAGCCGACAAAAGGCAGAGCCAATGAACGAGAATCGAAACGTCAAGATTCGGGTGCGTAACCTGAGCAAGGTCTTCGGCAATCAGCCCAAGAAGGCCCTGGAACTGCGCGACCAGGGACAGAAGCGTCCCGAGATCCTCGACAAGACCGGCCAGACCCTGGGCCTGTCGAACATCGACTTCGATGTCTACGAGGGTGAACTCCTGGTGATCATGGGGCTGTCCGGGTCCGGCAAGTCGACCCTGATCCGCTGCCTCAACCGCCTGATCGAGCCCACCGAAGGCGAGATCGTCATCGACGGCGAGGATATTCCTCAGCTGGGCGACAAGGCGCTGCTCGAGTGCCGGCGTCGGCACTTCTCCATGGTGTTCCAGAACTTCGCCCTCTTCCCGCACCGCACCGTGCAGCAGAACGCCGAGTTCGGCCTCGAGATCCGTGGCGTGGATCCGGCCGAGCGGGCCGACATCGCCGAGAAGGCGCTCAAGCAGGTGGGCCTGGAAGGCTGGGCAGACGCCTACCCCAACCAGCTCTCCGGCGGCATGCAGCAGCGCGTGGGCCTGGCCCGGGCGCTGGCCAACGACTCCACCGTGCTGCTGATGGACGAGGCCTTCTCGGCCCTGGACCCGCTGATCCGCGGCGACATGCAGCAGGAACTGCTCGAGCTGCAGCACCGCATGCAGAAGACCACGGTGTTCATCACCCACGACCTGGACGAGGCACTGAACATCGGCGATCGCATCATCCTGCTCAAGGATGGCGAGATCGTGCAGATCGGCACGCCGGAGGAGATCCTCACCAACCCGGCCGACGAGTACGTCGAGCGCTTCATCGAGGGCGTCGACATGTCGAAGATCCTCACCGCCGAACACGCCATGCGCCCGGTGCGCGCCACCGCCCGCGAGGATGACGGCCCGCGCACCACGCTGCGCAAGATGAGCGAGCACGGCCTGGACTCGATCTACGTGACCGGCCGCGACCGCACCCTGAAGGGCCTGGTGGAGGTCGATGCCCTGGAGCAGGCCGCCAAGGAGGGCAAGGAGCACATCAGCGAGCTGATGACCCAGGACTTCCGTACCGTCGGCCCCGAGGAGCCCCTGCACAACCTCTTCGCCATGTTCAGCGAGAAGAGTTTCCCCATCGCCGTGGTGGATGCCGAGAAGCGGCTGCAGGGCGTCGTGGTCAAGGGCGCCGTCCTCGATGAACTGGCACAGGCAGGAGACAAGTAATGGCTATCGAAATCCCGAGCATCCCGCTGGGTCAGTGGATCGAGGGCGGCCTCGACTGGCTGACCACTGAATACTCCGGTGTGACCCGCGGCATCTCCCGGGTCACCCAGACCGGTATCGACGGGCTCAACGACGCCCTCTTCTGGCTGCCGCCCTGGGCGCTGCTGCTGATCATCGTCGGCCTGTGCTGGTGGGTCTCGAGCCACCGCCTGGCCATCGGTGCCGCCCTGGGCATGGCGCTGATCTGGAACCTGGACCTCTGGGACCCGATGATCGAGACCCTGACCCTGGTGGTGATCGCCACCCTGGTCGCGGTGGTCATCGCCCTGCCGGTGGGCATCGCCGCAGCGCTCTCCGAGCGGCTCTACCGGACGATCATGCCGGTGCTGGACTTCATGCAGACCATGCCGGCGTTCGTCTACCTGATCCCGGCGATCCCGTTCTTCGGCATCGGCTCGGTGTCGGCGATCTTCGCCACGGTGATCTTCTCCATGCCGCCGGCGATCCGCTTCACCACCCTCGGCATCCGCCAGGTGCCCAAGGACCTGATCGAGGCCGCCGACGCCTACGGCGCCACTCGCGGCCAGAAGCTGCTCAAGGTCCAGCTGCCGCTGTCGCTGCCCACGGTGATGGCCGGCATCAACCAGACCATCATGCTGGCCCTCTCCATGGTGGTGATCGCCGCCATGATCGGCGCCGATGGCCTGGGCAGCGAGGTATGGCGCGCCATCCAGCGCCTGCGTCCGGGCGACGGCTTCGAGGCCGGCATCGCCGTGGTGATCCTGGCCATGCTGCTCGACCGCGTGACCCAGTCGCTGCGCAAGGGCCGCAAGGGCTGAAGACTCAGACGTATGTCGTAGAGGCCCGCCCTTGAAACCTCTCGGGCGGCGCCTCAGGTCTAACCGTTACACACGCGAAAGAAGGACTACAGATGACTCAGCAACCGCTTAGCCGCCGTATCCGTGCCGCCGGCCTCGCCCTGATCGCCGGGACCGGCCTCGCCGCCGGCACCGCCCAGGCGCAGGACAAGGGCACCGTCGAACTGGCCTACGTCGAGTGGGCCTCCGAAGTCGCCTCCACCAACGTCGTCGCCGCCGTGCTGGAGCAGGCCGGTTACGAGGTCGAGCTGACCTCGCTCTCCGCCGCCGCCATGTTCCAGGCACTCTCCACCGGCGACGCCGACGCCATCGTCGCCGCCTGGCTGCCGACCACCCACGCCGACTACATGGAGCGCGTGGGCGACAGCGTCGACGACCTGGGGCCCAACCTCGAGGGCACCAAGCTGGGGCTGGTCGTGCCGGCCTACACCGACGTCGACTCCATTGCCGAGCTCGACGCCAACGCCGAGGCCTTCGACGGCACCATCACCGGCATCGATCCGGGCGCCGGCCTGATGAGCCTGACCGAACAGGTCGTGGAGAGCTACGATCTCGAGGAAGTGGACCTGCAGAGCGGCAGCGGCGCCACCATGACCGCGGCCCTCGACAGCGCCATCAAGAACGAGCAGGACATCGTGGTCACCGGCTGGACCCCGCACTGGATGTTCGCCCGCTGGGACCTCAAGTACCTCGAGGACCCCAAGAACGTCTACGGCGGTGCCGAGCAGATCAACACCGTCGCGCGCGAGGGTCTGAAGGAGGACATGCCGGAGGCCTACGCCATCCTGGATGCCTTCGAGTGGACCCCCGAGCAGATGGGCGAGGTCATGCTGATGAACCAGTCTGGCGATGCCGAGCCCTACGAGAACGCCAAGCAGTGGGTCGCCGAGAACCAGGACGTGGTGCAGCAGTGGCTGTCGGCCGAGAGCTGATGCGCCGCCGCGCCGTCACCCTGTGACGCGCGAGAGACAAGGGGGAGAGTCCGATCGGGCTCTCCCCCTTTCGTTGGTACGCCCGACACGGCGGCCTGAGTCCCACGGTTATCAGATGCATTAGTCTTGATTAAAATGCGCTATTGGACACCAATCTGTCGCGTTTCGCATACGCTTAATGGGCCGATGGTGTAGGGTGGGCGCCGATTAACGGCAAGCTACGTTGAAATCGGCCCATGCCCAAACACCCTTGACCGTCCACACTTGACGTGACATTAGCCGACCCCACCAGGAGGAGCGCAGGCATGTTCAAGAAAATCATGGTGCCAGTGGACCTGGCCCACCTCGACGTGATCGAGCCATCGCTGAAGATCGTCGCCGACCAGGCGAAGCACTACGACGCGGAAGTCTGCTACGTCGGCATCACCGCCACCACGCCCGGCTCCGTGGCGCGCACGCCGGAGGAGTTCACCCAGAAACTCGAGGCCTTCGCCCAGGAGCGGGCCAAGGTCCACGGTCAGCCGGTCAGCACCCACACCATCGTCAGCCCCGACCCCATCGCCGATCTCGACGACGACCTCATCGCGGCCATCGACGAGGTGGGTGCCGACCTGGTGGTCATGCCGACCCATCCGCCCAAGCACCTGGATGCGATCGTTCCCTCCCATGGGGGCAAGGTGGCGACGCACACCAAGGCATCGGTCTTCCTGGTACGCCCCGGGGCCGGCGAGTAATCCCGTCGAGACATGGACCCACACCCATCGATAAACGCAAGGGAGACGTCTAGTGGCTAAACAACCCAACGACGGCAAACCCAAGGTGCCGGAAGATACCGGCACCGAGGGGATTCCGGCGCCCGAGGGCGCGGCCAACCTGATCGATACCGACTATGTGATCGGCCAGGACAACATCACCGCTTCCCCCCTGGGGATCGACGTGGACCTGCACGGCAAGGTCTTCCTCTTCTCCTCCCTGGTGATCCTGCTCTTCGTGATCGCGACGCTGGCCCTGCAGGACCAGATGGAACCGATCTTCAACGCCATGTTCAGCTTCCTGACGACGAAACTGAGCTGGGTCTTCCTGCTCGGCGCCAACGTCTTCGTGGTGCTGGCGATCGTGCTGATCTTCACCCCGCTGGCCAAGGTACGCATCGGCGGCGCCAACGCCACGCCCGACTTCGGCTACCTGGGCTGGTTCGCGATGCTGTTCGCCGCGGGCATGGGCATCGGGCTGATGTTCTACGGCGTCTCGGAGCCGCTGACGCACTTCGGCACCGCCATGGGGGGCACCTCCGTCGAGAACGGCGTGCGCACCGACTGGGCGCCGCTGGGCGCCGCCGCGGGGGACCAGACCGCCGCCATCGACCTCTCCATGGCCGCCACCATCTTCCACTGGGGCCTGCACCCCTGGGGCGCCTATGCCATCGTCGGCCTGTCGTTGGCGATCTTCGCCTACAACAAGGGCCTGCCGCTGACCATGCGCTCGATCTTCTACCCGATTCTCGGGGAGCGCGTCTGGGGCTGGCCGGGCCATGTGATCGACATCCTGGCGGTCTTCGCCACCCTGTTCGGCCTGACCACCTCGCTGGGGCTCGGCGCCACCCAGGCGTCTGCCGGCCTCCACTACCTGTTCGGCACCCCCGACACCAACACCACCCTGATCCTCTTGATCATGGGCATTACCCTGGTGGCGCTGGGCTCGATCATGCTGGGCGTGGACAAGGGCGTGCAGCGGCTGTCGCAGATCAACATGGCGCTGGCCTTCCTGCTGCTGGCCTTCGTCATTGCCGTCGGCCCGACGCTGATGATCGCCATCGGCGTGTTCGACAACCTGCTGGGCTACGTGCAGAACCTGCCGGCGCTCTCGATGCCCTTCGGGCGTGAGGATGCCAACTTCAGCCAGGGCTGGACCGCCTTCTACTGGGCCTGGTGGATCGCCTGGTCGCCCTTCGTCGGCATGTTCATCGCCCGCGTCAGCCGCGGCCGCACCGTGCGCGAGTTCCTGATCGCCGTGCTGCTGGTGCCCTCGATGGCCTCGGTGGTGTGGATGACCGCCTTCGGCACCACGGCCATCGACCAGGTGGTCAACCAGGGCATCACCAAGGTGCAGGACGCCGCGCTCGAGCTGCAGCTGTTCACGATGCTCGAGTCCCTGCCGCTCACCACCATCACCTCCTTCGTCGGGATCGTGCTGGTCATCGTGTTCTTCGTGACCTCCTCCGACTCCGGCTCGCTGGTGATCGACTCCATCACCGCCGGCGGCAAGGTCGATGCGCCGAAGCCCCAGCGCATCTTCTGGGCGCTGATCGAGGGGGCACTCGCCATCGCGCTGCTGCTCGGCGGCGGCCTCGGCGCCCTGCAGACGGCGGCCCTGACCACCGGCCTGCCCTTCACCCTGGTGCTGCTGGTGGGCTGCTATGCGATCGTCAAGGGGCTGATGAGCGAGCCGCGCAGCAAGTAGCGGCACGCGCCTCACCCGACGCTCGACCAGCATAACGATGCGTCGGGCAATACGAAGAAGGCGGCCCTCGGGCCGCCTTCTTCGTGTCTGCACCTCTCATGCGCGCCGCCGGCCGCGGCTAGCTCCACAGCTCACCCACCGGCGTCTCGGGGCCGAAATGCGTGGCCACCTGCGCCTGCAGCAGCTCGGCGGTGGCCAGGGCATCGACCAGGGCATGGTGGCCGGAGTAGACCGGCAGGCCGTAGCGCTCGCGGCTGTCATAGAGGCGGATGGAGGCCGGCGGCCGCCCGATCCAGCGCTTGAAGCGCGCCAGCAGGGACTGACGGTGGCGGCGCGCCTCCAGCGACATGGTGTCGATGACCGGGAACATCAGCCCCTCTCCCCGACGTGCCTTCACCGCGGCATCCAGGAAGGGCCGCTCGATGTGCCGGTAGTGCACCACCACCAGGCGGCCCGCGATGGCCGCGAGGAGTTCCTCGAGGATATCGTCGAGGTCGGGGGCGCCCACGATGTCCGAGTGGGTGATGTGATGAAAGGTCACCGACTTGGCGCTCAGCGGCCGCGGCGGCTTCAACACCCAGTAGCGCCGCTCCGAGAGTCGTATGCGCCCCAGGGTGAAGGGCACCAGGCCGATGCTGACGATGCCATGGCGCCGCTCGTCGAGTCCGGTGGTCTCCATGTCGAGGGCGACCATGGGGACCTCGGCGATGGGCGTGTCCGGTGCCGGCGTCCCGGCGGCGAAGAAGCGCGCCAGCAGCGGGTCGCAGGCGAGCTCGGCGCGCTTCGCCAGGTACTCGGACCAGCCCGGGGCCGGTATTTTCCTGCGTCGGGGAAGACGCATCTCAGCGCGACCGCGACGGCATGGGATAGCGGAACTTGAGGAACTTCTGGGCGTTGCTCAGCACCTGGAAGGCATCCTTGAGGTTATGGCGCTCGGTGTCGGAGACGTTCTCCGGCTCGATGTCGTTGTCCGGCTCCTGCTCGTGCTGCAGGTCCATCATCTGGTGACGAATCCGCGACATGCTCAGGAACTCCAGCGCATAGCGCAGCCGGTCGCTGACCCCGGGAGCCAGCAGCTGGGTGCGATCGATGTCCTCCAGGCGATCGAAGCTGTTCTGCGCACGCGAACCGCAGGCCAGGGCGTGGACGCGGATCAGGTCGACCATCGGCGCGGTGCCCCGGCGCTTGAGGTTGATGGAGTTGTTGTGCTTGCCGTCCTTCTCCATCACGAAGGTGCGGAAGAAGCCCAGCGGCGGGGTGCGGCCGAGCGCATTGCGCGCCATGGAGGCGAGAAAGCGCGGGTGCCTGGGCGCCAACTCGGCGACCAGGTCCTGGAGCTCCTCGACGAGCCGGTTCTCGCCGAAGACGGTGTCCAGGTCGAAGAAGATCGAGCTGTGCAGCAGCCGCTCCGGCGTGGGCTCTTCGATCCACTCGTGAAAGTAGCCCTTCCAGACCGCGAGTGGCTGGCGCCACCGCGAGTTGGTGGCCATGATGTCGCCCTTGCAGTAGGCGTAGCCGCAGGCGGCCAGGCCGTCGCTCAGGCGCTTGGCCAGGGCCAGGAAGTAGGCGTCATGAAGCTCGGGGTCGAAGTCGTCGGACAGCACCAGGGCGTTGTCCTGGTCGGTGACGATGGACTGCTCGTTGCGCGCCATGGAGCCCAGCGCCATCAGGCAGTAGGGCACCGGCGGCGGCCCCAGCTCCTCCTCGGCGAGTTCCAGCAGGCGCCGCGACATGCTGCGCCCGATGGTGGACAGCGCAATGCCGACCATTCGCGAGTCGGCGCCCTCCTCGACCAGGCGCACGAAGGCCGCGTTCACGTCGGGCTTCAGCTTGGCGAGCCCCTCGCTGCTGGACTGGTGGAAGATGTTGCTGACCAGGTAGAGGCTCGACTGGGTCTCGTAGCGGATGATGTCGGAGAGGTGGACGATGCCGACCGGCGAGCGACGGTGCATCACCGGCAGGTGGTGAATGTTGTTGCGCAGCATGCAGAGCATGGCCTCGTGCACCGACTCGTCGGACTGCACGGCGATCAGCTTGTGGGCGATCACATCCCCCACCGGGGTGTCGGCGGGACGTCCCTCGGCCACCACCTTGGTGCGGAAGTCACTGTCGGTGAGGATGCCGCGGACCTGCCAGGCACGGCCTTCGCTGTCCCGGAAGGTGTAGCGGGGGTTGTCACAGGGCTCATCGAGCACCAGCACGGCCGAGGCCTGGTAGTCGCTGATCAGCCGGGCGGCCTCCTGGACGGTCGTGGAGGCCTCCACCATCACCGGATAGCGGGACACCAGCTTGCGCACCCGGGTGATCATCATGTCGTTCTGCTTCTTGTGCTCCTCCACCGTCGACTCGAGCCGCGGGCGCTCCACCTCGACGAACTCGGCGAAGTGTTCGTCCGCCTCGCAGAGCTGGTAGAAGATCGACTCGGGGATGAAGTAGATCAGGCTGTCTTCCATCGCCTTGGCGGGGAATCGGGTGCGGCGATTTCGCAGCAGGCTGAAGTGGCCGAAGATATCGCCCTCGCCAAGGCGGTTGTAGAGCTCACCGCCGCGGCGATAGACCTCCACTGCCCCGCTGCGGATGTAGCAGAAGTCGTGGACCTCCTGGTCGAGGGTCAGGATATCGCTGCCGGCCTTGAAGTAGGCCACCTCGACCTGGCCGGCCACCTCGTCGAGCAGGTCGTCGGAGATACCATCGAAGGGGGGGAATCGCCCCATGTGCTGGCGGATTTCCAGCAGTTCCACATCCATGTTCATGACTCCGAGCGGTGGACAGGTAACCAGTCTGGAATGGCCCGGCGACGCTGTAAAGCCGCCTCACCCACCGACGCGGACATCGCACGAGAGGACACCGTGCCCTCAACGACAAGGGCCGCCCCGTGCATCACGAGGCGGCCCCTGGGCGCGGCTGTCGCGGTCGAGATAACGGCCACGATCACCGGGCGCGTGTCATGAGGTCTGATCGGCGCCGGCGGTCTCGGCCTTGGCCATTTCCTGCACGCGCTGCATCAGCTCGGGATCCTGCTGGATGGCCTGGCCGATCGCATTGAAGGTATTCACCTCGAGGCCGCTGTCCTGGACGGCCTGGACCATCTCGTCGTTGGCTTCCTTGCGGACCGCCTGCTGGGCCTCGTCACCTTCCGCCGACTGCAGCTGCTTGGTGTACTCCTGAGAGATCACGGCGATCTCCTTGGAGGCATCGGCGAACTGCTGGAGCTGGGCGTCGGAGAAGTCCTGAGCCGGCGCGGTGGCCTGCGGCTGGTCGGCGCTGTTCGCGGCGGTGTCCTGCTGGGCCTGTGCCTGGGTGGCGGCGAGGCCGAGCGAGAGCAGCGCGGCCGAGAACAGTGCGGTCATCCGTTGCATGAATACCTCCAGAATATCTTGAGTGTGCCCCCGGTCTGACGAACGATCGACGCGAGGGTTCAGGTTTGTCGTGTAACGGTTTGAAAAGACGACGCTCCCCTCGGGGAGCGTCGTGCATTGTGGCAGTCCTTGGTGCCTCCTAGCCATAGGCCAGGTTGGGCAGCCAGGTGACCAGCACCGGGAACAGGATGACCAGCAAGAGCCCCAACGCCTGGATGCCCAGGAAGGGGAAGGCCGAGCGGAAGATCTGCCCCATGGTGATGTGCGGCGGACAGACTCCCTTGATATAGAACAGCGCATAGCCGAACGGCGGGCTAAGGAAGGACATCTGCATGTTCACCAGATAGATGACGCCGAACCACAGCGAGACATCGGCTGCATCGACCCCGGGCAGGCCGAACACGCCATCGAAGGAGAGCGCCTGAATCAGGGGCACGAAGATCGGCACCGCCAGCAGCAGGATACCCACCCAGTCGAGGAACATGCCCAGCGCCACCAGCAGCACCATCATCAGCGCCAGCACCGCATAGGGGCCGAGGCCGGCGCCTGTGATCAGCTCCTGCACGAAGGTCTGGCCGCCCTGCAGGATGTAGAAGCCGACGAAGATGCTCGCGCCGAAGATGATCCACATCACCATCGCCGAGGCCACCAGGGTGGTCATGCAGGCGGCGTGCAGATTCGGCCAGGTCAGGCGCTTGTGCATCGCGGCCACGATCAGGGAACCGAAGGTGCCGATACCGGCCGCCTCCACGGGCGTCGCGATGCCGGTGAAGATGACACCGAGGACCAGCATCACCAGGATGATCGGCGCCAGCATGTTGCGCAGCAGGCGCAGCTTCTCCTTCATGTCGACCCGGTCCTCGACCGGCATCGGCGGCGCCAGCTTGATGTTCAGGGTACCGCGCAGCCAGCAGTAGAACCCGTACATGAAGGCCAGCAGCAGGCCGGGGATGAGCGAGCCGAGGTAGAGCTCGCCGACCGACTGCTGGGCGATGACGCCGTAGATGATCGCCAGTATCGACGGCGGAATCAGGATGCCCAGGGTCCCGCCCGCCATGATCGAGCCGATGGCGATCTCCGGGTCGTAGTGACGCTTGAGCATCGCCGGCAGGGCGATCAGCCCCATGGTCACCACCGCAGCCCCGATGACGCCGACCATGGCGGCCAGCAGGGTGGAGGCGATGACGGTGGCGATGGCCAGGCCCGCTTTCAGCCCCCCCATCCACTTGTAGACGACGTCGAAGAGCTCCTCGATGATGCCGGCCTTCTCCAGCACCGAGGCCATGAAGATGAACAGCGGGATGGCCGAGAGCTGGTAGTTGGTCATCATCGGGAAGATGCGCGACGGCATCAGGTTCAGCATCGCCTGGTCGCCGACCAGGTAGAGGAAGCAGACTCCCAGGCCGCCGGTGACGAAGGCCAGCGGCAGGCCCGCCACCAGCACCATCATCAGCGAGCCGAACATCACCAGCGTCAGGGCGCCGATGCCGACGGAACCGAGGCTGTTCTCGATGCTTCCCGCCAGGCTGTCGTAGTCGGTCACCGCGATGTTGATCATCTCGAAGAGCGTCCAGGCGCCCAGCACGACGGCAAGGATCAGCAGCACGCGGGCGAAAGTCCGGCTGCCCTCGTGCAGGCGCCAGTGATATCGGCAGGACTGGAAGTCACGCACCAGCTGGCCGAAGCCCTGGAGCAGCAACAGCAGGGCGCCGAAGAACATCATGAACTTGACCGGGTAGAACTGGATGGCCCACTCGGTGAAGGAGGTCTCGTTGGCGTAGCTGGCACCGAAGAAGTATTCGTCGCTGACCGACTGGGAGAAGAACTTCCAGCCGGTCACCATCAGCGCGACGGTGAAGATGAAGAAGAACACCGAGGTCAAGAGGTCCAGCGCCGCCTTGTTCAGGGGCCGAGCGCGCTGGTAGAGGATGTCCACGCGGACATGGCCGCCCTCGCGCAAGGCATAGGCCCCCGCGATCAGGTACTGCATGCCGAACATCAGGGTCATGGACTCATGTACCCAGTTGGTCGGCGAGTTGAAGGCGTAGCGGACCAGCACCTCGTAGGCGAAGGCGAAGGGAGCGATCAGCGCCCAGTAGGCCACGTAGCGGCCGGAGAAGCCGGAGATACGGTCGACGATGGCGGTGAACAGGTTGCCGGGAGGCTGGTAGCCGATCTCGACCTCCTCGCCGGCGGGCACCTCGGCGGTGTCCCCACCGTCGATGCGGCCTCCACGACGGAAGCTGCGGTCGACGCAGAACATCACCACCAGCGGCAGCAACAGCAGCACCGACCAGTACAGCCAGTGCGGCAGGACAAAATCAATCTCAAGATTCATGGATACTCCTCCGCGACACCATCACCTCCCGGCGATGGCAACGGAACATCGAGTCGACGGGATGCGGGATCAGTAGTGGTCACTCACCCCAAGCCGGGTGCTGCGGCCCGCAGGCAGCAACACCCGGCATGGTGGAGCAGGTCAGGTTACAGGTTGAGCTCGTAGTCCTTGATGTCTTCCGGCGTGATCAGCGCCACGGCCGGGTCCATCATGGTGTCGAGGTGTGCCTTGAACAGGCGCGCGGCGTCCTTGTCCTTGTTGGCCCACTTGAACCACAGCGGCACGGCGACCTCGCGGAAGCGGTCGGCGTCATCCTCGGTGAGGTGGATGACCTCGACGCCCTTCTCCTTGTACTTCGGCCAGGCCTCGGCGTTGGCCTTCTGGATCGCCGCATAGTGCTCGCGGGAGTAGGCGGCCACCAGGTCGTGCATGAGGTCCTGGGTCTGGGTCGACATGCGCTCGAAGACGCGGCGGTTGACCGAGATGTCCATCAGGTCGACGGCCTGGTGCAGGCAGGGGGTGGAGGGCGGGCCCATGATGATGTAGTCCGCGACCTGCCAGAAGCCCAGCTCGTAGTTGTTGGCCGCACCGGTATAGTCGGCCGCGTCGATGGTGCCCTTCTCCAGGGCCGGATAGACCTCGGAGCCCGGCAGCAGGGTGGTACGCGCGCCGGCGGCGGCGAAGGTCTCGGCCACGATCCCGCCCGGCATGCGCAGCTTGACGCCCTTGAAGTCGTCGAAGCTGCGCAGCGGCTTCTTGGAGTGGATCAGGTTCATGTCGTGGTGGACGTAGCCCAGCATCTCCTGGCCCTGCTTGCGGTACAGGTCCTTGGCCAGGCCGAAGCCGCCATAGGCGCCGAACATGATGTCCCACTGGTGAGGCATCGAGAGGCCCATCGGGTAGGCGGTCAGGAACACGCCGGCCGGCATCTTGCCGGGCCAGTAGACGGTGAACCAGTTCTGGCCGTCGAGCACGCCGTTGCGCACGGCATCGGCGACCTCGAAGGCACCGGCCACGGCACCCGCCGGGAAGGGCTCGATGGTGACCTCGCCGCTGGTGGCTTCACCTACGCCCTTGGCCCACTCCTCGAAGATGCGATAGCCCGGGGTGCCCGGCGGCCAGGACGACTGCATGCGGATGTTGATGCCTGACTGGGCCTGGACGTTGCCGATCCAGGGCGCGGCGACGGCGGCGGCCGAGCCGACCGCGGCGGCCTTCAGGAAATTACGGCGATTGGGGGTCTTGAACGTGTCCTTGACGCCTTCGCTGTCGACGGAGGAGGTAGGTGACGGCTGCTTGTCATCCTGCATGGCATGGACTCCTGATTGGGTGGCCCGCCCGCGACCGCGAGCGTTGGCCGGATCTTGTTTTGTTGTCGTCCCTGGGACTGCTCGGCATGCCGGTGATCCGACGATCGACCGGTAGGCCGGCCTCACCATCCCGGTGGACCTTGAGCGTAGACCTTGCGCGTGGTGCTTGATCATCCATCTTGAGAAGAAGACGCTGATATGGAAACGTCTTCCCTGCGAAACCTAACGAAAAGGGGGCGTGCGGCCAATACGGGGTTTCAACGCAAACCGACCGCTTTCACTGGTCAGACCAGCGGTCAAATCAAGCCAATCTCCTGTCCGCACTGGCAAAACTCTGGTCTGACCAATTTTCCGGCGTCGCGGCGCCTACGACCAAAGCACGAGCCCCGCGATTGGCGTCTCGGCCCCTCAGCCGGGATGATGCTCGCTCTCGCTCCCCCTCTCACCACCACCTCCGGACGATCTTTCATGACATCGGAACGTCACCGCCAGGCAGCGCTGGCTGCCATGCCCATCCTCTTCGTGGCGCTATGGAGCACGGGGTTCATCGGCGCCAAGTTCGGCCTGCCCCATGCCGAGCCCTTTACCTTCCTGTTCGTGCGCTGCGTGCTGACCCTGGCGCTGCTGGTGCCGCTGATCCTGTTGATGCGAGCCGACTGGCCGCGCCAGCCGCGGCTGTGGGGCCATATCGCGGTCTCGGGGCTGCTCGTCCACGGCGCCTACCTGGGAGGCGTCTTCTACGGCATCTATCAGGGCATGCCGGCGGGCCTGACCGCCCTGCTGGTGGGACTCCAGCCGCTGCTGACCGCCGCCCTCGCCGGCCCGCTGTTGAACGAGCGACTGGGCAGGATGCAATGGCTGGGGCTGGTATTGGGCCTGGCCGGCATCGCCCTGGTGCTGGGCGGTAAGCTCGACCCGGGCGAGAGGCTGTTCCAGGGCTTCGGCATGGGCGCCCTGGCCAGCGTCCTGGTAGCACTGGCGGGCATTTCATTGGGCACGCTCTACCAGAAGCGTTTCTGCACCGGCATGCCGCTGCTGTCCGGCACCGTGGTGCAGTACCTCGCTACCGGGACGCTGATGGGGCTTGGCGCGCTGCTGTTCGAGACGCGGGAGATCGACTGGACCCCGACCTTCATCCTGACCCTGGGCTGGCTGGTGCTGGTGCTGTCGATCAGCGCCATCCTGCTGCTGATGGCGCTGATCCGACGCGGGGAAGCCTCGCGGGTGGCGAGCCTGTTCTACCTGGTGCCGCCGGTGACCGCCCTGGAGGCGTGGTGGCTGTTCGACGAGCGCCTGCCGCCGCTGTCGCTTCTCGGCATGGCCATCGCCATCGCCGGGGTGGTGATGGTGGTCCGGGGGCGCCGTTAGGGGAGCGGCCGGTCGGCCGGGTCAATAATCCACCACCACGTCCCCCTTTGGCTTGCTGCAGCAGGAGAGAATGTAGCCCTCGGCGACGTCCTCGTCGGTGATGCCGCCGTTGTGGTCCATCTCCACCTCGCCGGAGGTCAGTTGCACCCGGCAGGTGCCGCAGATCCCCATGCCGCAGGCCTTGGGGATGTGTAGCCCGAGCTTGGCGGCGGCGGTGTGCACCGTATCATCGGGCTGGATGCGCACGCTCTTGCCGGTGGCGCTGAACTCGACGCTGATCAGGTCGGCGGCGTCGAGTTCCTCGGCCTCGGCCTCGGCCTGCTCGGCATGCTCGAGCACCTCCTCCTGGACCTCCAGCGGCGTGGCACCGAAGGACTCCTCGTGGTAGCGGCTCATGTCGAAGCCGTTCTCCTTGAGCAGGTGCTTCACCGCATTCATGTAGGGCGTCGGGCCGCAACAGAAGATCTCGCGATCCATGAAATCCGGCGCCATCAGCTGCAGCATCGGCTGGCTGAGGTAGCCCCGGAAACCCGACCAGGCCTCCCCCATCTCGTCGCCGCGCTCGCAGACGATATGCAGCTTGAACTCGGGAATCCGCGAGAAGATGTGTTCCAGTTCGCGATGGAAGATCACGTCGCGGGGCGTGCGGGCGCTGTGCACGAACTCCACGTCCACGGCGGCGTTGGTATCGAACAGCCAGCGCACCATCGACATCAGCGGCGTGATGCCCACCCCCCCGGAGAGCATCAGCAGCTTGTCGGCGGGATAGTCCATGACGTTGAAGTTGCCCACCGGGCCGTGCACCGCCAGCTCGTCGTTGACCTTGAGGTTGTCATGCAGCCAGTTGGAGACCTGGCCCCCCGGCATACGCTTGACGGTGATCGAGAAACTGTAGGGTACCGACGGTGAACTGGAGATGGTGTAGGAGCGCATGACCTGCTGGCCGTCGATCTCCAGCTCCAGGGTCACGAACTGCCCCGGCTTGAAGAAGAACATGACCGGCTGCTCGGCCATGAAACAGAAGGTACGGGTATCCGGGGTCTCCAGGATCACCTTGACGCAACGCACCAGGTGACGACCGTTGGTCCAGGTCTGGGTAGTGACGGGGTTAAGGAAGCTCATTGTCATGTTCTTGTCGCCTGGGCTGCAGCATGAAGGTCTCCGACCGCGGTCCACCGCCTGCCGTTGGACGAATTCTGCGCACCCCCGCCGCCTGCCACTTGCCTGTCTGCGACATGGTCATATCCACCAGGTCCAGCCCCGGCACTTTTCGTTGCCCCCTCGTCGCTTCTGCACCATACCGCGTCGCCGGCAGACAATCGGCGTAGGGGGCACTGTTACACACTCGCGGCAATCCGACCGGCTCAACCGCCGGGCGGTTCCCTACTCGGCAGTATCGAACAAGTCCAACGCCGCTGCGGCGGCCCTGCAAGAGGATGTGCCTTCATGGATCCGCTGTCTTCCGCTCGTCTGGATGATCCCCTTCCCCCGGCCCGCCAGGCCACCGTGGAGATGCTGCGGCAGCGTCATCGCCACCTCTCGCTACCCCAACCGTTCTACAACGACGAGCGGCTGTTCCGCCTGGACATGCAGGAGATCTTCGAGAAGGAGTGGCTGTTCGCCGGCATGACCTGCGAGATCCCCGCCAAGGGCAACTTCATCACCCTCGAGGTGGGCGACAACCCGGTGGTGATCGTGCGCGGCAACGATGGGGAGGTGCATGCCTTCCACAACGTCTGCCGGCACCGCGGTTCACGGCTGTGCGTCACGGAAAAGGGCAAGGTGGCCAAGCTGGTCTGTCACTACCACCAGTGGACCTACGAGCTGGACGGCCGCCTGCTGTTCGCCGGCACCGACATGGGCCAGGCGTTCGATCTCGCCGCCCACGGCCTCAAGCCGGTTCACGTGCGTACCGGCGGCGGCTTCATCTTCGTCAGCCTGGCCGACGAGGCCCCGGAAATCGACGGGCTCCTCGAGACGCTGGATCACTACCTGGCCCCCTACGACATGGCGAACCTCAAGGTCGCCGTGGAGTCCAGCATCGTCGAGCAGGCCAACTGGAAGCTGGTGCTGGAGAACAACCGCGAGTGCTACCACTGCAGCGGCGCCCACCCGGAACTGCTCAACTCCCTGCAGGAGTTCGACGACACCGACGACCCCCGCGCCACCCCGGCCTACAAGGCGCTGGTCGCGCGCAAGCAGGCCGACTGGGAAGCCCAGGGCGTGCCCTTCACGCTCACGCGCCTCGAACGTCGCAACCGTCTGACCCGCACCCCGCTGCTGGACGGCGCGGTATCGATGACCATGGACGGCAAGCCGGCCTGCCGGAAACTGATGGGCAACCTCGAGAGTGCCGACCTGGGCTCGCTGCGCATCCTGCACCTACCCAACTCCTGGAACCACTTCATGGGCGACCATGCCGTGGTGTTCCGGGTCATGCCCCTCGGCCCCCAGCAGACCGTGGTGACCACCAAGTGGCTGGTCCACAAGGACGCCGTCGAAGGGGTCGATTATGTGCCCGAGCAGATGCGCAAGGTGTGGGACGCCACCAACGACCAGGACCGGCGCCTGGCCGAGGAAAACCAGCGCGGCATCAACTCCAAGGGCTACCAGCCGGGGCCCTACTCCGAGACCTTCGAGTTCGGCGTCATCGACTTCATCGACTGGTACAGCGAGCGCATGCTGGAGAACCTGGGCCACACCGCGCCGCATCTGCGCCTCGCCACGGGCTGAACCGCCGCCCGCTGACCCAGGGGCCCCGCCATCGCGGGGCCTTTTGCGTATCGCTGTCGCGCCCCGCCCCATGGCTGGGCCTCGCAACCGTGCCCCCCGCCCGGGACATCCGGCGGGGCGGAGGGCGACGCATCAGCTCAGCGCAGGCCGGGCAGCAGGAAGCGCTCGATCGCGGCGCGCACCGACGGCAGCATGACATCGGTACGCGCCATCAGCTCGCGCACCAGTTCCTGCAACCCCGGCACCCCGACCTCCATGTGCTTGAGCCGCGCCATGCGCGCACAGGTCTCGGGGCAGGCCCCCTCGGGGATGCGGATGCCCAGGGCGACCAGCCGGTCGCGGAAGTCATCCCCGTCGATGAGGTCGACGATCATCATGGTGGTGTCCTCCATATTTCCGCGCCGCGCTCAGGACAGCGCCTCGACCGCCGCCGGCGCCAGCCGACAGGCGGCATACTTGAACTCCGGAATCTTGCCGTCGGGGTCCAGCGCCGGGTTGGTCAGGATGTTGGCGGCCGCCTCGGCGTAGCAGAACGGCACGAACACCATGCCCTCCGCCATCCCCGGATCGACCCGGGTCCGCAGGGTGATCTGGCCACGCCGGGTGGTGATGGTCAGCGCATCGCCGGGGGCGAGGCCCAGGCGCCGCAGCTCGCCCGGGGCCAGGCTGGCCACGGCCTCGGGTTCCAGGTCATCGAGGACCCGGGCACGCCGCGTCATGGACCCGGTATGCCAGTGCTCGAGCTGGCGACCGGTGGTCAACACCGTGGGGTAGTCACGGTCGATCGGCTCGTCCGGCGGCAGCGGCAGGGTCGGCGAGAACTTCGCCCTGCCCGAGGCCGTCGGGAAGGCGTCGCCGAACACCACGTCGGCCCCCGGGGCGTCGTCCGCCGGGCAGGGATAGGTCACCGAGCCCTCGCGCTCGAGGCGCTCCCAGGTGATGTGGTCGAGGGACGGCATGCCGCGGGTCATCTCGGCGAAGACCTCCCGGGGATGGCCGTAGTCCCAGTCCAGGCCGAAGCGCCGGGCGATCTCCTGGATGATCCACCAGTCGGGCCGAGCATCGCCGGGCAGGGGCACGGCCTGGCGACCCAGCTGTACCTGGCGGTTGGTGTTGGTCACGCTGCCGTCCTTCTCCGGCCAGGCCGAGGCCGGCAGGATGACGTCGGCGAACTGGGCCGTCTCGGTGACGAAGAGATCCTGCACCACCAGATGCTCGAGGGCCGCCAGGGAGGCCCGGGCATGCGCCAGGTCCGGGTCGGACATGGCCGGGTTTTCGCCCTGGATGTACATCCCCTTGATGGTGCCCGCGGCGATGGCGTCCATGATCTCCACCACGGTGAGGCCCGGCCGCTCCTCGAGCGTCGTGGCCCACAGTTCCTCGAAGGCGGCGCGCACCTGGGCGTCGCCCACCGGCTGGTAGTCCGGCAGGACCATGGGGATCAGGCCGGCATCCGAGGCGCCCTGGACGTTGTTCTGGCCGCGCAGCGGGTGCAGCCCGGTGCCGGGCCGGCCGGTGTGGCCGCAGGCCAGGGCCAGCGAGATCAGGCAGCGGGCGTTGTCGGTACCGTGGACATGCTGGGAGATGCCCATGCCCCAGAAGATCATGGCGCGCTCGGCGGTGGCGTACTCCCGGGCCACGGCGCGGATCGCCTCGGGCGACACGCCGCAGCTCGGCGCCATGGCCTCCGGCGTCATCTCCTGGACATGCTCGGCCAGGGCGGCGAAGCCCTCGGTATGGGCGTCGACATAGTCGTGGTCGACCAGGTCCTCGGTGACGATCACGTTGAGCATGGCATTGAACAGTGCCACGTCGGCCCCCGGGGTGAAGCGCAGGGTGTGGTGGGCATAGGCGCCCAGGGCCTGGCCCCGGGGATCGATGATGATGATCCGGGTCCCCTGCTTGGCGGCCTGCTTGAAGAAGGTCGCCGCCACCGGGTGGTTCACCGCCGGGTTGCAGCCGGTGAGGATCACCACGTCGGCCTCGAGGGCCTGCATGAAGGAGGCGGTCACGGCCCCCGAACCGATGCACTCCATCAGCGCGGCCACCGAGCTGGCATGGCACAACCGGGTGCAGTGATCGACGTGGTTGGAGCCGAAGCCGGTGCGCACCAGCTTCTGGAACAGCCAGGCCTCCTCGTTGGAGCACTTGGCACTGCCGAAGCCGGCGAGGGCGTCGGGGCCGTGGGCCGCCTTCAGGTCGACGAGCCCCTTGGCCGCCAGGTCCAGGGCCTCGTCCCAGCTCGCCTCGCGGAAGTGGGTGGTGGGATCGGCCGGATCGAAGGCCGGGTCGAGCCCCTTGGGCACCCCGGGCTTGCGAATCAGCGGGGTGGTCAGCCGCGAGGGATGGCGCGGGTAGTCGAAGCCGAAGCGCCCCTTGACGCACAGCCGGTTGTGGTTGGAGGGCCCGTCGCGGCCGGAGACGTGCAGGATCTCCTCGTCCTTGATGTGGTAGCTGAGCTGACAACCCACCCCACAGTAGGGACACACCGAATCGACGCTCCGGTCGGCGGCGGCCGAGTCGCCACGACCCGCCTCGTCGACCAGGGTGGCCGGCATCAGGGCGCCCGTGGGACAGGCCTGGACGCACTCGCCGCAGGCCACGCAGGTGCTGTCGCCCATGGGGTCGTCGAAATCGAAGACGATCTTCGACGCCGCCCCACGGTTCGCCAGGCCGATGACGTCGTTGACCTGGACCTCGCGGCAGGCCCGCACGCAGAGGTTGCACTCGATGCAGGCATCGAGATTGACGGCCATCGCCGAGTGGGAGCGATCATGCACCGGCGAGCTGGCCCGCTCGGGGACGTGATGGACGGTGGGCGCCTTGCGTTCCTCCCGCCGCGGCAACCACTGGCGCACGGCGTCGGCGTCGATGGCAAGCTGGTCGGCCATGTCCCAGAAGTGGCTCGAGCGGTCGGGACCGGCCTCGCGGTCCGGCTGGTCGGCGACCAGCAGCTCCATCACGCCCTCCCGGGCGGTGCGGGCCCGCTCCGAGGAGGCGCTCCTGACCACCATGCCGGGGCGCGCCTCGCGCAGGCAGCTGGCGGCCAGGGCGCGCTCGCCCTCGACCTCCACCATGCAGGCCCGGCAATTGCCGTCGGCCCGGTAGCCGTAGGCGTCCTTGAAGCAGAGGTGCGGGATGGTCTCGCCGGCCCGCTTGGCCACCTGCCAGAGGGTCTCCCCGGGCCGGGCGCTGACGTCCACGCCGTCCAGGGTCAGGGTAAAGCTTTCGTTAACGCCTTCGTGGGTCGTCATGGTGTCTCCCCCTACCCTTTCACGATCACGTTCTGCGCGGCGAGCTCGTCGCGGAAGTCCCGGAGCAGTCCCAGCACCGGGTTCGGCGCGGCCTGACCGAGGCCGCAGATGGAGGCGTCCATCATCACCCGGGAGAGCCGCTCGAGGTCCGCGGCCTGCCAGGTGTCACCCTCGAGCAGGGTCAGCATCTTCTCGGTGCCCACCCGGCAGGGCGTGCACTGGCCGCAGGACTCGTCGGCGAAGAAGGCCAGCAGGTTGGTGGCGGCGGCGCGCAGGTCGTCCTGGTCGGAGAGCACGATGATGGCCGCCGAGCCGATGAAGCAGCCCTCCGCCTGCAGCGTATCGAAGTCGAGGGGAATATCCGCCTTGGAGGCCGGCAGGATGCCGCCGGAGGCGCCGCCGGGCAGGTAGGCGGCCAGGCGGTGGCCCTCGGCCATGCCGCCGCAGTACTCCTCGATCAGCTCGCCGAGGGTGATGCCCGCCGGGGCCAGGTGGACGCCGGGGCGTTTGACCCGGCCGGAGACCGAGAAGCTGCGCAGCCCCTTGCGCCCGTGGCGCCCCTGGTCGGCGAACCAGGCCGCGCCGCGGGCCCAGATCGTCGGGATCCAGTAGACGGTCTCGACATTGTTGACCAGGGTCGGGCGATCGAAGAGCCCACGCTGGGCGACGAAGGGCGGACGATGCCGGGGCTTGCCCGGCTTGCCCTCCAGCGATTCGATCATCGCCGACTCCTCGCCGCAGATGTAGGCCCCGGCGCCACGACGCATCACGATGTAGCCCGGCGCGACCAGGCCGGCGGCCTCCAGCTCGGCGATCGCCTCGTGGAGCACCCGGTGCAGGCCGGGATACTCGTCGCGCAGGTAGAGGTAGAGTGCCTCGGCCTCCACGGCCCAGGCGCTGACCAGGGCGCCCTCCAGGAAACGATGGGGCTCGCGCTCCAGGTAGTGGCGATCCTTGAAGGTGCCGGGCTCGCCCTCGTCGGCATTGATCGCACAGTAGCGCGGCCCCGCCTCGGCCCGCACGAAGTGCCACTTCTTGAAGGTCGGGAAGCCGGCGCCGCCCAGGCCGCGCAGATTGGCGGCCTCCAGGGTCTGCATCAGGCGTTCCACGCTCACCTTGCCGGCCCGGCAGTCGGCCAGCAGGCGATAGCCGCCGGCGTCACGGTAGGCCTCGAGCTTCTGCCAGAGGATCGCCTCGGGATGGAAGTGGCCGGTGTCCACCACCGCCTCCACCGCCTCCTGGGTGGCATGGATGACGTGGCGATGGCCCACCTCGACCACCGGGGCCATGTCGCAGCGGCCCATGCAGGGTGCCCGCAGCACGCGGACCCGCGCCGGGTCGGCGCCGGCCTCGAGGGCGTCCTGGAGGCTGGCGGCGCCGGCCAGCTGGCAGGACAGCGAGTCGCAGACGCGCACGGTGATCGCCGGCGGCGGGGCCTGGTCGTCGTGGACCACATCGAAGTGGGCATAGAAGGTGGCGGTCTCATAGACCGCCGCCATCGGCAGGTTCATGTAGGCGGCCAAGGCGCGCAGGTCGGCCAGCGAGAGGTGCCCGCGGGCGTCCTGGATGACATGCAGATGCTCGATCAGCAGGTCGCGCCGGCGGCGTTCGGGTTCCTCGCGCTCGTCACCCAACAGCCGCCGCAGCGAGTCGAGCGTGGCGGGGTCGAGCTCACGGCCTCGGGGCTTGCCGCGAAAGCGGCGCTTGGGAGTCACGGTCTGGACGGTCATGGGGCACTCGTTGTGATCTTTGTCGGCATGCTCATCGCATGTTGGCACCACCCCCGGGAGCTGACAACGCCGGCAGGGACTACCGGCACCGCCACTGGCATGCCGATGTCGCCATCGGCTAGGCGGGGGGCGTGAAAAGGCGACGGCGCCCCGGGAGGACGCCGTCGCTGGGCCGGGTGGCACGATCAGGCGGCGACGCTGCCGCGTGGGAGTCGATTCCCCCGCATCGGCTCGCCGTACCGCCCTTTATTAAGCAGCGACGCTGCCGTGGGGGTCGATAACCTCGAACCGCTCGCCGCACCGCCCTTTGTTAGGCAGCGACGCTGCCGTGGGGGTCGATAACCCCGAACGGCTCGCCGCACCGCCCTTTGTTAGGCAGCGACGCTGCCGTGGGGGTCGATGACGAATTTCTTCGCCGCCCCGCCGTCGAAGTCGGCGTAGCCCTTGGGCGCCTCGTCCAGGGTGATCATCTGGACGTTGACCGCGTCGGCGATGTTGACCTTGCCGAACAGGATCGCCTGCATCAGCGGGCGGTGGTACTTCATCACCGGGCACTGGCCGGTATGGAAGCTGTGCGACTTGGCCCAGCCGAGCCCGAAACGCATGCTCAGCGCACCCTGCTTGGCCGCCTCGTCGGCCGCGCCCGGATCCTCGGTCACGTAGAGCCCCGGGATGCCGATCTGGCCACCGGCGCGGGTCAGCGACATCGCCGAGTTGAGCACGGTGGCGGGCGCCTCCTTGCCGTGGTTGCAGCCGCAGGCGTGGGCCTCGAAGCCGACGCAGTCGACGAAGGCATCGACCTCGCGCTCGCCGAGGATCACCTCGATCCGGTCGGCCATGTCGCCTTCCTGGGTCAGGTCGAGGGACTCGCAACCGAAGCTGCGGGCCTGTACCAGGCGCTCCTCGATCATGTCGCCGACGATGACGCAGGCCGCCCCCAGCAGCTGGGCGGACACGGCCGCGGCCAGGCCGACCGGGCCG